>NZ_BADW01000186.1:0-89233 GCF_000241165.1 Pseudoalteromonas sp. BSi20439 | reverse complement strand
AGCGTATTGAAGTAACAGGTTCTCGCATATTACGTGAAGGCGCAATTTCACCATCACCGGTTACTGTAATTACAGGTGAGGACTTGGTTAGCACTGGTGCGATGAATATCGGTGAAGTATTAAATAAACTGCCAGCATTAGCGACTACATATTCGCTTGCAAACTCTGGTCGCTTTATCGGTACTGCTGGTATTAGCTTACTAGATTTACGCGGTATGGGCAGTGCTCGTACCCTGGTACTTGTTGATGGTAAGCGCCATGTTGCAAGTGCTCCAGGTACATCTTCAGTAGATACGAATACCATTCCAAGCTCTTGGATTGAGAAAGTCGAGATTATTACTGGTGGTGCATCGGCTGTTTATGGTGCCGATGCGGTAACGGGTGTAGTTAACTTTATATTAAAAAAAGATGTTACAGGTTTTAATGTATCAGCAACAAAAGGCTTTGCTGATAATAGCTCATATCAAAATGAAAAGTTCACTGTCTCTTATGGCCAAGACTTTGCAGAAGGCCGTGGTAATGCCGCTTTCTCTTTAGAGTACAACGCACAAGACTCATTAAATGCGCTTGATAACCCATGGACTGCAACATCCTACGCATCGCTACCTTATGAAGTAGTAACAGGTCAAGCTCGCCCTGACGATCAACTCGATAGTGAAGAATACCCAGATAAAATCGTAATGCCAAATGCTGGTTACTACCTAATTTCTAATCAAGGTACTGTATGGAACCCGTTCACTGGTGGGATTATGGGCAAGTTCAATGGTGATAGTACCCTTGGTGATGTCTATAGTGGTCCGATTGCAGATGGCTCTTTTTGTGCGAGTCCGGGTTGTGATTACATTAATCTACGTCAATATTCAGAGATACAACCTAAATTTGATCGAATTAACTTTAATTTTAAAACAAATTATGATGTCACAGACGAGCTAAACGCATACTTTCAAGCTAAATACTCTAAAACAGAGGGCGAGAATGTAGGCCAACCGTTCTTCCGTTTTTACTCTGGTGCAAACCTAATACAACGCGACAACGCATTTTTAACACCTGATGTTGCACAATTAATGGATGATAATGATTTGCCATTTATTGGTGTGAACAAAATGTTTAACGATATAGGTCGTCGTCTTGAAGAAAATACTCGTGAAACAACTCGGTTTGTAGCAGGTATTCAGGGTTATATCAGTGATGACTGGGCAATGGATATCTCTTTAGTGCATGGTAAGTCAGAAATTGAACGTATTAACGGTGCAAACGTTATTATGGATAATTATGCTAATGCGATTGACGCTGTGTTTGATGACAATAACAATATTGTATGTCGTGACGCAGCAGCTCGAGCTGATGGGTGTGTTGCTGCAAATATAATGGGTGACGGAGCAATTAGCCAAGAAGCTATTGACTATGTGACAACGACTTCAATTGGTACATCAGAAATCAAGCAAACTGTATTCAATGCAACATTTAGTAATTCGGCAATTTATGAACTACCAGCGGGTATGGTTGGTTTTGCTGGTGGTGTTGAGTACCGTGATGAGACAAGTGTGACGATTGAAGATGCTTTTGCTAAAACTGGGGCTACATTCTTTAATGCACTTGGTGAAACGGATGGTGGTTATGATGTAACAGAAGCTTTCTTCGAACTATCAGTGCCACTGATTGAAGATGTATTTCTAATAGATACATTAGTATTTGATACCGCGGTTCGTTACGCTGATTACTCTACTATTGGCGATGCAACAAGCTGGAAGTTAGGTCTTGATTGGACTATTACACCAGAGTTACGCGCTCGCTTTACCTTATCTGAAGCAATGCGTGCGCCTAATATCGACGAGTTATTTTCTGGTCAAAGTCAGTCTTTCGCAGGTGTTGACGATAGCTGTAAAGTTTCAGAGCTTGCACAATTAAGTGATGCAGGCCGAGCTATTCGCGAATCTAACTGTGCTGCTTTAGGTGTTCCAGCTGACTTTGATTCAAATTATGATAGTGCAACGCTAGAGACATTAGTTGGTGGTAACCCAGATCTACAGCCAGAAGAATCTAGATCTATTACAGCAGGTCTTGTGTACCAACCTGAGTGGTTAGAGGGTTTCAGTGTAACTGCCGATTACTGGGAAATTGATATTGATGACACAATCAGTGGCATTGGTTTCCAAACAATTATCGATCGTTGTGTAGATTCTCCAACCGGTATTGATAACCAGTTCTGTAAACTAATTACGCGTGACCCTAATACTAGTGAAATTACACTTCTAAAAGGTTTTGCGCTTAACATCGCACGTAGTCTTAACTCGGGTGTTGACTTTGAGTTTGGCTATGACTTCGACGCTTTAGGTGGTAGCTTCGGTACTAGCTTTATTGGTACTTATTTGATTGAAGCAAAAGACTTTCCATTCTCAGCTGAGCCAGAAAATTACACTGATTATGAAGGTGTTTTAGGTGATGAGACATGGCAGGGTAGTATCTCTGTTGATTATACATATGAAAACCTTGTTGTAGATTTCAGCACTCGCTTTATTAACGGTGTTGAGTTATACGATCATAAGTCTATCGAAACAAACCCGAATCCTTCAAATCAAATGCGTTACGGTTCATACTTTATAACTGATGCTTCAGTCGCTTATAAATTTGATAGCGGCGTAGGCTTTAAGTTAGGTGTTGATAACTTATTCAATCGTGGGTTACCGGGCTCAACAACTGGTACGGGCGCAGGTTCAGCGATTTATGACAATATAGGTCGTTTTGCCTACCTACAAGCTACTTACAAATTCTAAAGCTACTATTTATTAGTATAAAAATTTTATACTAATAAAGTTCCTTAGAATTGCTGGTAAGCTCAGTAAGTATTAAATACCCTTAATCATGTTGATTAAGGGTATTTTTTTATATTTATACATAATATAGTGCTCTAAATTTATAAATAGTTTCAAAGTTAGCTGATTATTTATGAATATAAATATTAAAACGAATGTGAAATAGAGCTGTCTTTCTGAAAATTAACCATTGATTAGATTAAGAATTCTTACCTTTGATGACCTACACCCTTAGACCCTACCAGAGCGAAGCGGTTGAACGCACCGTTTTACACTTTAGAAAAACTAACGAACCTGCTGTTATTGTTTTACCTACAGGTGCGGGTAAAAGTTTGGTGATAGCTGAACTTGCGCGTATTGCTAAACAAAAAATATTGGTGTTGGCGCACGTAAAAGAATTAGTGGAGCAAAATGCTCAAAAATATAAAAGCTTTGGCTTGCAAGCGAGTATATTTTCCGCAGGGCTTAAAGAGAAGTCGTTAACTCACCAAGTTACCTTTGCCAGTGTGCAGTCGTTATCGCGTAATTTATACAAACTTAATGAGCACTACTCACTACTTATTATTGATGAGTGCCACAGAGTAAATGGCGAAAAGAAAAGCCAGTACGGAAAAGTTATTAATGCGCTTAAATCTCACAACCCTGAATTAAAAGTATTAGGTTTAACCGCGACGCCTTACCGACTAGGGTTAGGATGGATTTATCAGCATCATTATCATGGCTTTGTGCGTGGCAATAAAGAGAGCCCATTCAAACACTGTATTTTTGAATTACCTTTGCGCTATATGATTAAGCATAACTACTTAACTCCCCCTAAAGAGGTTGATGCTGCGATTAGCCATTATGACTTTTCATCTTTAAGTAGTAATGCATTTGGGCAATATAGCAATGAGGATATGAATGCGCTGTTAAAAAAATCGACCCGTGCAACTCAAACAATTTTACAGCAGATTATTCAATATAGTGAGAGCCGTCATGGGGTGATGGTATTTGCAGCTACGGTTATGCATGCAAAGGAGGTAATGACTTATTTACCAAAGGATCACAGTGCACTGATCACCGGAGATACTCCCAATAGCGAGCGCGATAAAATAATTAAACAATTTAAAGCTAAACAATTAAAGTATTTAGTGAATATATCCGTTCTTACTACCGGATTTGATGCCCCCCATGTTGATTTTATTGCTATTTTACGCCCTACAGAGTCGGTAAGTTTATACCAGCAAATTGTCGGTAGAGGCTTGAGGTTAGCTGAGGGTAAAGATGATTGTTTAGTGATTGACTATGCAGGCAATGGCTTTGATTTATTCTACCCAGAAGTTGGCGATAAAAAAGGCGATAGCGATAATGAACCCGTGCAAGTGTTGTGTCCTGGGTGTGGCTTTGCCAATATATTTTGGGGCAAAACAGATGCTGATGGCAAAGTAGTTGAGCACTTTGGCAGGCGTTGCCAAGGTTTGCTTGAAGATGATGACGGGGCAAGCGAACAGTGCGATTATCGTTTTCGTTTTAAAGAGTGTGAGCAGTGCGGCGCACAAAATGATATTGCTGCTCGAAAATGCCATGACTGTGGTGCTGTGATGGCCGATCCTGATGATAAACTACGTAATGCGTTAAACCTCAAAGATGCATTAGTGCTACGTTGTAGCGGCTTGAGCGTGACTAAACTTAAAGAGCAATTGTTAAAAGTTACTTATTTTGATGAAGACGGGGCCAGTTGTGATGAGGTATTTGATTTAGCAAACAACGGGGCACTGTATTATTTTAATCAACAGTTTGGTAAACGTATTGCTCAGGGCCAATCGCCAACAAAATTTATCAGCGCAGATCAGGTTATAAAAGCCCAGTTTGATTTAATACCACCGGATTTTGTGATTGCTCGAAAAAGTAAAAAATATGGCTGGAAAGTAGCAGATAAACTTTTTGATTATAAAGGCAGCTTTAGAAAAGCAAACCAGCTAAGCCGATAGGCTAAGCTGGGTATCTCATTCATCATGAAATTAGGGTTATGCTTCTTCTGCGTCTAATCCCCAACCATCGCCATAGCCATTAAAACTGTTCGCTATACTTTCAATGTATTGTTCTGCTTGGCCTAACAAAGCATGTTCTGGAACCATTTGTACATGGGTAATTACTTCCCAAACGCCAGTATCTTTACATTTCTCAACATCAGCAGTTTGCACTAATGCATCATTTACAATCTCAGTTGCAAATTTTTCGGCATCAGTCTGTTGTTCAAATAAAATGTAAAAATCAATTTGTTGCATTTTACTTAAATCTACACCAGCGGCGGAAATTTCAGCAAGAAGCTGGCCATTATCATCATCAGGAAATTGCATTTAAAACTCATAAAATTAGTGTTTACTCATTAGCGCTATTGTAACCAAAATAAATTATTAAAGCGCAAGAATTTTTAGTTAAGCTCACAACGGTTTAATAGATTCGCTTAGTTTAAGCGCGGATAATGATTAAGTTAATGTTAGGCTCATTATCGCTATGCTATTATTGCCTTGTTAGTTCGTTGTTTTTTATGGGTACATAGTAAGGATGATTACTTGTTCAATCAGTTTTTAAAATCCGTTATTTGTTTTTGCTTATTTGTGAGCTTTTTCGCTATTGCAGCTGACAATACAATTGAAGATTATGAAATAAAAGGAATTAGTGGAGAGTTAGAAAACAACGTTGCACTCTATTTAAAACCCTTAGTGGGTGAAAAATCAACACGCTCACTGCGTCGTTACGCTAAAACGCAAGTTGAAGATAGCTTAAAGGCATTAGGTTATTACAGCCCAAGTGTGACTATTGAATTTAATAAAGATGAGCGAGAGCTTGTTGCCACTATTGAGCGCGGCTCTGCAACTCGTATAGAGGCGCTTAATATTAGCGTTAACGGGGAAGCTAAACACGACCCGTCAATTCTGCAAGTAATTGAAAGCATAGGGTTAAAGCAAGGCGATATTTTAAATCATGGAGTATATAGCGCAGCCTATAAAAGAATTGAATCAGTGCTGTTAGAACATGGCTACTTTGATGCTAAATGGCCAGCACGAAAGTTTGAAGTGTCATTAAAAAAGCATAGCGCCGTTATTACCTTTACCATTGAAAGTGGTGTACGTTATCGCTTTGGCGATGTGTTAATTACCAATCAAAGCCCCGCAGAAAAATACATTCGCTCTTTAGCCCCATTTAAAATAAGTGAGCACTATAAAGCATCTAAGATTGCTGACTATAACCTAGATTTATCGAGTACTCCTTATTTTACTAGCGTGCGTGTTTACGCTGATATTTCAGCTAGAAAAAACAGCCAAGTACCAATTAAAGTGGACGTATTACATAAGCCTGCTAATAGCTATGAAATTGGTGGCGGGTTTAATACCGAGCTCGGTCCAAAGGTACGGTTTAAGTGGAGTAAACCATGGATCACGGAGCAGGGCCACTACTTAGAAAGTAATCTTAATGTTGCAAAAAAACAACAAGATATTTCTATGGCGTATACCATTCCGGTTAATGATCCTAATGATGATTTATGGCGCTTATCAGCAGGTTATAAACTTGAGGATGAATTAGCCGACGATATTTACAGTGAAATTTTAACTGCACAACTGCAAAGGCAATGGCTAACCGAACAAAAATGGATTAGAACTGCGTTTATCAGACGTGAGCAAGAAACCTATCGGATTGGCGACGGGGTAGAGCGCACCACAGAAATGTTATTACCAGGTATCAGTTATGCCCGAAAACAATCGAAGGGTGGCACCACCCCTTATTCGGGCGAGCAATGGTCTATATCGGCAGAGTTTGGGCTTGATAGTGTGCTATCTAGTACCAATATTGTTAGGGTTCAATTACAGCATGCATGGTTGCACACTTATCTTAATAAGCACCTTGTGTTTTTAAAAGCAAACGTAGGGGCTATGTTAGTTGACGACATTAACAATGTTCCATATTCATTAAGATTTTATGCTGGTGGCGATCAAAGTGTGCGTGGCTTTGCTTATCAATCAATCTCACCAGAAAATGACAATGGCGATCGCATCGGTGGTAAATATTTAATTGCGACGACGGCTGAATATAATTACCAATTTGCCAAAAACTGGCGAGCAGCGTTGTTCGTGGATGGAGGGACCGCAACGAATGATTTTTCTGAGCAATTTGAAGTTGGTGCAGGGGTTGGTTTTCGTTATTTAACGCCTATAGGGCCAATAAGAGTCGATCATGCATGGGGGCTCACTAAAGAAAGTAAAAGCACTCGTTTAAGTATTACCATAGGGCCGGAAATTTAATGTCTGTATTTAAAAAAGTCACTGCAGCACTTAGCACCTTAGTTGTTGCTGTATTAGTGACATTGTTTTGCGTTGTTTTTACAGCTCCAGGTAATCAGCTAATTGCTTATAGCGCCAATAAGTTAGTTGACGGCTTAAAAATTGAAATAAATAACGGCCGTTTTTTATATAATGATGCGTTTAATTTTCGCTTTGAGCGTGACGGTTTATTACTTGATGCTCAGCAGCTTAAACTAGATTTATTTTGGTGGCACTGTGATGGTATGTGTATTGATAACTTAAGTGCCCGGTCTATAAAACTAAACTTACCAGCATCGTCATCTAATTCTCCTGATACATCTAACGAACCGTTGGAACAAATCAGTTTGCCATTTAATATTGCACTTAAGCGTTTAGCGGTCACTGAGTTTGTGTTAAGTCACACAAGTGCAAACGTAGTTGTTAATAATGTGGAGATTGCTGCAAAAGCACAAGGTGCTGATATTCAAATTAAAAGCGTGAATATTCCGAGTGTTTTAATCGCCTTAAAAGAGCAACCTGGGGCAAATACAGCCAGTTCGGCCCCAATTACTGAGTTACCAGCATTCCCTAATATCGCATTTATGTCGCCACTCAATATTTATCTAGAACAGTTTAATATTGTGCAGTTCACGGTAAAGAAAGGCGAACAGCAAAATATAATAAATAATATTGCGCTACAAATGAAGCTAATAGGTTCTGAGATTAACGTTGCCTCATTGTCTGCAAATTATCAGCAGTGGCAGCTTAATACAGCACTTAGCGCAAAGCTCAAAGACAGCTTACCTATTAATGGTGATATCAGTCTAAAAGGGCATGGTTATGATGCCAATATGCAAATAGGCGGAGACTTAGAGAAGCTCAATGTTGATATAAAAAGCAATGAATCTTTTCCTTTTCAACTTGCAGCCACGGCTAATCTTAAACAATCAAATTATCCGTTCAGTATTAATGGCGTTGTAGAGCAGTGGATTATTGAAACAGCGAGTAAAGAGTTAAAGGTAACCGACGTAAAATTAACCGCGCAAGGCAATGCCAACGATTACCAATTAGCATTATTTGGTAATAGTCAGTTAGGTGCGTATCCAAGTGTGAATTTTCACAGCCAAATTAATGGCTCACTGAGCGAAGCAAACTTAAAAACCTTAGCCCTTAAAGCGAATGATAGTCAGGCTACTATCCAAGCGAATGTCGATTGGCAAAATGGGGTTAGTGCTAACTTTAGCGGCGGGCTATCGAGTTTAAAAGCGCAATACCTTACTGACACACTCACTAGCGATATTTCAGGGCAGTTTAAAGGGGCATTTGTTGCCAGTTCAAATAGCTGGCAGTTAAGTATGGATGATACCCAATTAAGCGGGTTACTAAATGATGTACCGCTTAATTTTGTTGCTCAATTTAACTTAAATGATGAACTTAAAGCCACTGTAAATAAATTTAGCCTTAGTAGCGGTACAAACAGATTAACTTTAACAGGTGAAGTTGATCAGCAATGGCAGATTAATGGGGCAATTGCGCTGCAAAGTAATGATGATGCAAAGCTTCCGTTTATTGCTAATGGTAAAGCCGATTTAAGTATACGAGGCGAGCGGTTGACGCCTGCAGTTGATTTAGCGTTAAAGCTAGAGCAGTTTATTTATGACGAAATTAATATTAATAAGTTGGCGTTAAAAGCACAGCTAGACACCGCTACTGATTGGCAAACAGATATTAGCGTTACTCTTGATTCAGCGCGTGTCATGCATCACTTAATTAATAAAGTGAATATAGTTGGTAGTGGTGATAAAACTGATCATCAACTAAGTGCATCTATTGATGCTGATGCTGGGGCAGCTACGTTTGAGCTTAATGGCAAACTAGCCAACGCGAGATGGCAAGGTGAGCTCAGTAACATTAGCATAAGCGATAAAACGCTTAGTTTTGAAAACGCTAAAGATATAGCCGTAACAATAGATTCGAAAACGGGCGACTTTGATGTGAGTGCGCATTGTTGGCAATCAAGTAATAGTAAGTTATGTATTGATAGGTTAAATCAAACCCGCGAATTAGGTCAGCTTAACGTAAAACTGACCAAGCTTTCATTGCAAGAGCTAAAACATTGGTTACCAGATAATGTAATAACTCGTGGTGATATAGCTGGCGATTTTGCTGCTAATTGGCAAGCTGGCGCACTTAAAACTCTACGCGCTAATTTAAATTCATCAGGGCTTAACGCGGTTCTTATTAACGAAGAAGACCGATTTAAGCTACCTATTGAAACGCTAAATATAAGCGCTTTTTCTGATGCTAAGACTGGCAAAATAGAAGCTAATTTAGAATCGAGTGTTTTGGGTAAAGTAACAACCAAAGTTGATATCGATGATATTCAAAATAAGCAAACGCTTAACGGTAATATTCAAATTGATAAAATATTATTGTCGGATATACAGCCTTTTTTAAACACTCTCGAGCAGCTTAATGGCGCCATTCGTGGGCAAGTTGCCTTAGCTGGCACACTCAAAGATCCCTTGCTAGAGGGGAATTTAAATATTGAGAATATTAACTTAGAAGGCGAGCAACTGCCTGTTGCCCTTAAAAACTCCAATATTAATGTGGTGTTTAATAAATCTACCGCCACTATAAAAGGGGATTTAAATG
This sequence comes from Pseudoalteromonas sp. BSi20439, assembly GCF_000241165.1. Classification (NCBI taxonomy): domain Bacteria; kingdom Pseudomonadati; phylum Pseudomonadota; class Gammaproteobacteria; order Alteromonadales; family Pseudoalteromonadaceae; genus Pseudoalteromonas; species Pseudoalteromonas sp. BSi20439. Next base: position 79,482 of record NZ_BADW01000186.1, on the reverse strand, counting down.
ATCCAGAAGGCGGACAGGTAAAATTAACCGGTAATGTTGATTGGCAAGGTGAGCAACCAGCTGTAAACATGAATTTAGTCGGTAGTGAGTTTTTTGTGAGGGCACAACAAGGCGTTGTTTTTAAAGTATCGCCTGAGTTAAAAATAAGTTTAGCCGACAACGCACTTAAGCTGGCAGGTGATGTTGTGGTGCCTTATGGGCGAATAGAAATTGAAGAGCTGCCAGAGGGGGCTGTACAGGTTAGTGATGATGAAATTATTCTAGATCAAACTACGCAAAGTACAAAAAAAGCGCCATTTGACTACGATATTGATTTAAAAGTAACAGTTAAAAATGATGTAAGAGTAGCCTCATTCGGACTTGAGTCTAAAGTAGTGGGTGATATGGATATAAAAATGAGCCAAGATTCACCCATTATTGCCATTGGTGAACTTAATTTAATTGAAGGAACTTACTTGGCATTTGGCCAAGACTTGATAATTAGAACCGGGCAAATTGGTTTTAGTGGCGCAATAGATAAACCTCATTTAAATATTAAAGCTATTCGCAACCCAAACAATACCGCTGACGGTGTGATTGCCGGTGTGACTTTAACTGGTAGTGTTGAGCAGCCTATGTTAAAAGTATTTTCTGAGCCTGCGATGGATCAAGCGCAAGCCTTAGCGTATTTACTTAATGGTCAACCACTAGGAGAGGGCGACAGTTCAACCGATGCGATGTTAGCTCAATTATTACTTTCTCAAGGAGTGAGCAGAAGCGAAAGTTTAGTGTCTAAAGTGGGTGAATCGTTTGGTTTGTCAGATGTGAGCTTAAGCTCTAAAGGCAGTGGCGAGCAAACAAAAGTAGAAATATCAGGTTATCTTGCACCGAGTTTGCAGGTTAAATATAGCGTAGGGGTATTTGAGTCGCTTAGTGAAGTGGCGGTGCGTTATCAGCTTATGTCGAAGTTATATATAGAAATAACCAGTGGCTTGTATCAAAACGTCGACATACTGTATAAATTTAATTGGGATTAATTTTTATCTACCAATACTAATACCAATAATAAAAAGGAAAAGGTATGAAAAAATTTGTAATCACTGTTTTAGCATCGGCTTTGCTCGGCGGATGTGCCCAGCAAAGCACTTTACAATCAGCGCCGGTTAAAAACTTAACCAGTAGCGAGATTATTGCATCTGCAACGGATGAACAATGGCGATGGGTCAACCCTGAGAACATTTTAAAGCTAACGCTACCTACCGGTGCCGCGTATATTGAGCTCAATCCCGCGCTTGCGCCAAAACACAGTGCCAATATTAAAAAATTGGCACGACAGGGCTTTTATCAGGGCACTCATATTTATCGTTTTGTGGAAGGGTTTGTTGCTCAAGGTGGTGATAGCACGGGTAAAAAGTTAACTAAAACCAAAAATAGCACAGTACCTGCCGAGTTTTATTTAACCACCAATAAGCCGCTTATGATCACTGAAATGGGTAGGGATGGTTATGCACCAATAACCGGGTTTTTAAATGGTTTTGCGGTGGCGCAAAATGAAACACGTGATCAAACATGGCAAATTCATTGTCATGGTGTATTTGCTATGGCACGCGACAACGATATAAATAGTGCTAGCACCGAGTTTTTTGTCACCATAGGGCAAGGTCCGCGTTATTTAGATAAAAATATCACCGTATTTGGGCGAGTACTGACAGGGATGGCGCATTTTCATCAGCTGGCTCGCACACCTAAAAGTGGTAGCGAGTTTAACCCTATTACAGACTTACAAGTATTAGCCGACGTTAGCAGCGATAACAGCCGATTTAAAGTAATGAAAACAGACTCAGATGCATTTAAACAGTTAATTTCAGCACGAGGTAGTCGTAGCGAGGAGTGGTTTGCGTATAGCCATAATTACATTGATGTGTGTGGAATGCCTGTGCCAACTAAGCAACTTAACGATTAAAAAAGGAGCCTGAGGCTCCTTTTTTGTTTAGCTTATTGACGGTTTATCTTTACCGCAAAAGGGGTATCGTTATGATGAGTTGAGCGATATGGATTAATATCAAGGCCGCCACGACGCGTATAGCGCGCATACACTTCAAGCTCTTTAATATTTAACTGAGTGGTTAAGTCGCTGTAAATACGCTCCACACATTGCTCATGGAACTCATTATGGGTTCTGAACGAAATTAAATAGCGTAATAATGACTCACGACACACTTGCTCACCAGTATAACGAATAATAATGCTGGCCCAATCCGGCTGTGAAGTAATTAAACAGTTCGATTTAAGCAAGTGACTATGCAAGGTTTCGCTAACCACTTTATCGCTTTGTGATTTTAGAGAATGTGCATCAATATGGTAGTTATCTATTTCAATATCTAACTCATCAATACACTCACCAGGAAGCGGTGTACAAGGAATACAATTGTAGTCGTCAGCGCTGTATAAGGTCACTTTTACCGGGCTATTTACCGCATTGGATAAGTCATCAATTAAATGTTGTTTAACAATGTCAATACTGCCAAAGCGGCTTTGGTTAAAACTGTTTAAATAAAGCTTAAACGACTTTGACTCTATTATATGACTACTTTGGCATTCGAAAGTAAATAGCGCCACTGCCACTTGCGGTTTGCCTTTGGTATTTAACCAAGACAGTTCATAACCTGTCCAAATATCTTGCCCTTTGAATGGTAATGCGGCCTCATCAATACTCAACGCGTCGCGATTAAGCTTGCGAGCAATAGGAAAAAGCAAGCTGGGCGTGTATTGATCTACATACTCAGTAGATTGACCAAGTACGCTGCCTTTAAGATCGGGAGAATTGCTGTAATCTGTCATGTTTGCTCTTAAATAGTTACAATGGGAACATTATATCTAAATTAAATGAGTTTCACAGTATGTCTGTTGCAATGCAATTAGCCCAACTTCACCAACGCTTTAGTGAAAAAACCATCAAAAATACACAAAAGCAGCCACTCATTGCCCACGATGAGCAATGGCCAAGCCCTTGTGAAATAGGCACAGCCGATGAGAACGGTATGATCCAATGGCAAGCGGTAGTGAGGGAGCCTGTAGGTTCACTCATTAACCTGGCTAACGCATTAGAGCTTGAATTTCCTGATGAACTTAGCCAGTTTTATGGCCATATGTTTGCTGGCAGTATTTTAGCCAGCGTTGATGGTCATCAAGTGGGATTATTACAAGCGTGGAATGAGGATGATTTTGACTTACTGCAACAAAATATCACGGGTCATGTTTTAATGAAGCGAAAGCTAAAGCAAGCGCCGAGCGTTTTTATTGGTTTAACTGATCAAGATGATTTACTTGTTACGGTATTAGTGGAAACAGGGGAAGTGTGCTTAGAATATGTAGGTAAAAAGCCGCATCATGTGTTGGCTAATAACCTCAGTGAGTTTATTGCTACATTAACAGTTTAAACTAGCTCGGTGTTGCTGATTTAATGCACACCTAGCTTGTTTATTCATGGGATTTATTGAAAATCCCATGAAATATTAGACACTAAACCACACGGTTCGCACCTAAAATCAAATAATCCAAACCACGGCTCAGGTAATTTCCATTCACCTTGGCAACTTGGGCATTTTCGCTCAAGCTCTGAGGCTTTATCAACCCCACCTACACGGTATAAGTAATAGTAAACAGGCTTTTTAGTTAAAAAGCTGATGCGTTTGCTAATGTCTTTACCTCGGCGATACAAATCACTTTGTGTGCTGGCTATTTCCTCTAACGCAGGAAATTCACAGCGAGTTGCACCATTAATTTGAATTTGATCGCATGCTTGCCAATCTTCTTGCCATTTAATCAGGGTTTTATAATCGCCATTGGCAATTGCCGGAATATTAAATAGCGGAACGGGTAAAAAATCATCGCCACAATACAGTGGGCTGCAAGTATGCACATACGTAGTATATAAAATATAGCTTGAGGGCTCTTTACAGCCATCGGCTCCATTTGAATGAATGTCTTGACCTATTATTTTCACTTTAGGTGCTAACAAGCCTGCATCATGTAGCTTTTCAACACTGTGCTTTACAAATGCACTGTTGTTAAGTGGGTGCATAGCATCCTCGGTCGGACACATAACGCGAGTGATAAAATAGCCATCTTTCAAAACCGTCGGAAATTCTTCTCCAATGATTTGGCCATTAAAACGTAATGCATTTACCAAGCGATTTATTGCTTGCTCGGCTTGCTCTAAGGTGGTGTCTTGGTAGCAGTCAAATGTTAAATCAACAACAAACATTTATAGTCTCAAATTATTTTGGCGCGAGTAATGTCAGTAATTGATCTAACTTTTGCTCAATTCTATCTAATTGAGAGTTGTTCTGATCTTCATTACTGACACTTTGCTTTGGGGTTTTCATTAAATTATAAATTGAATCAGGATTATTCTTATATTGACTCACCGCAGCAATAATAACCGGCATTGGGGTCGGTGTTGTTAAACGACTTTTAGTTAGTGCAACAGTGGGAACTTTGCCTTCATCAAGAAGGACTTTAATAGCTTCAAATACAGCAGCATTCATTCAATTATAACTCTTTTATAAAGTAAGCTCGCAACATAGGCGCTGCGAGCGGGTATGGTATCAATAAAGTGGCTAAGGCACATTAAAATGCGCATTAAATTAATTATTTTTGACGAAGCCGTACGTCTAGTTCATCAATTACTTCACTCCAATCGCCATCAACCGCTAGCGATTCGGCAATAAAATGTTGTTGGGCTTCATCCCAAAAGGGAGCATCTTGCAACAAGGTTGTATCGGCAATGGAGTGCGAGGCAATAAATGCATCTATTTGCGCTTCTGAATCCGGTAGTCCTAGTTGGGCGAACAAGGTATTAATAGTATGTTTTGTTGTATCCATAATAATGCTCCTAAATGAATTAATACTTAGTACTTATTAACTCTAGGGGGGAATGGTATATCTAGCCAGTTTAACCCTTACTGAATTTACGCTTTATTTATTCAGTAGTAAGTCGCTAAAGCATGATCTGGCTCAATGCAGTGGATGAGCGTACTAACTAAAATGTAAATTCGCTTATTTGTCTCACTTAGGTATATAGTTATATAAGCATTTGGTCATCGTTGTAGTTCAAAATTAATCCCAAACAAGTTACGCGGCGTAATGACAACGGGTATAAAATAATAAAGGAAATAAAATGACAGCCACAGCAGAATCGACAGACGCCTTTAGTGTTCAGCATATTGCACCAGAGGATATAAGCACAGCAGCCAGCCTGATATATCAGGCATATCAAAACGATCCTATTTTACAAACTCTGCTAGGGTATAACGAAGACAACCCGCTCGATTATGAAAAAAAATTACGTGCACTTATTCGTGAAGAGCTCAGTAGCTTTTGGCAAGAGAAGCAGCCTTTAATTGGCCTTTACCGTAATGATAAATTAAAAGCGGTTGCCTGTGTGTTTGAGTCAAATAGCCAATTACAAGCTGAGCGTTATTGGCATTGGCGATTAAAGCTGATGCTAAGTGCAGGTTATTTACAAACGAATCAATTAATTGAAAAAGAAAAAACCATTCGTGACGCCTTAAAGCCGCAAGGGAATTATTACTTTTTAGCGTTTATTGCGGTTGATCCACACTTTCACGGGCAAGGGTTTGGTCGCACTTTACTTAAAGGTTTAGATGGCTTAATACACGATAATCCTGAGTCTTCTGGTATAGCGGTATTTGTGACTCGTGACGAGCATACGAAATTTTTTAAATCGCAAGGCTTTGAGCACTTTAAACAACTTTCATTTAACCAAGTTAAGGGTGAATTACTATTTAAAGTTGCTAATGCTCAATAAAGGTAGTTGTTCATAATGGCGTATCTTTAAGCCTATGTTCCAAATCGGGCACACCAGTGTGAGATATATCCTACATTAGTGTGCTCTTTGTCAGTTTAAATCCATTATTTATCCGTTTATAAGCATCAAGCTTCTGTTATTTATAGCTATTTTTGTTTTTTCAATTTTGTGACATTAAATTTTTTAGTTTTCCTCACTATTATACCCAGCCGTTTGGTTTAAACTTTACTTTGTCAAGACGACATAGCTCAATGACTGAGCTAATGCCATGGATATGGAATCAGGCAGCATAGTAGTGACTAGCAGGAAGCGCAAAGGACAAGTTAACACGGATGCAAGGATGAAACAGGAAGTACATGAAGTACTAAAATAGCTAGGAGCTATTTAAAGGATACCAAGGATGATGCGATAGGATATTGCAGGAGCGTTAGTTTACGCAGGACGGCCAAGGCGGCAAGAGGATATTGCAGGATGCAATGGAGGGCTAACAGGGTAGTTTGCTCGTTCAGTGGATGATAAACAAGGATCAGGTAAAGGATACCTTACAGGATGTTGGCAATTGGGGCGTAACTGAGGTTACGCCTTGGTTTTTGTATTATAAAAATTATATCTTATGTGGTGGCACAACCACACTTTTTAGCTTTTCATCTTCCATGATTAATACCCCTTGGTAGGCGTTTTCACCGTCACTTGAAAATTCAAAAATAAATTCGCTTTTCATGCCCGGTTTACCACTTTTTAAAATGCCAAATCGACGCTTGTTGCAAGCTACACTCATAAGTTGCACTTGCAATTGCTCGCTTTGGCGTTTGGCATGAACGTTCGCTGCTTCGGCTATTTTACGATTTAGCCAAAAAAAATAAATTACAGCACCAATAAGTATGAACGTCCATAAACTAGCCATTTAAGAGAATAACCTTCCAATTGCGCGAGCTAATGTCTCGCTTCTGTTTTCTTCACGTAATAAAGCTAATAAGTGAGGGCGAATAGTCGCAATTGCAACTAAATCTGCAAAAACGCTAGGAAATAATTCAGCTATTTTCTCATGATGCGCACAGTTATCCATAAACACATGTAAACGCTGTGGCTGTTCTAACTGTTTGAAGCAGCGACCAGCAATGGTCAACAAAATATCAGAATCTTGCCCTAAAGGTGAGTTAAGCGCGCAGTCAACAAGTTGTGCGCTAAGCCCTGCTGCTTGCCCTGATGATATTGCACGCAGCGCGGCAGAGGCCGCAACAACATCATTATTACTAAGGGCGGTTTGCCCATAACTTAACAATAACTCACTTAACGAGGGCGGTATTTCTATGTGTTCAAGCATTGCACTTAATGGCTGTAATACTTCAACTGGTAATTTAGGCCACGCTGCTTGTAAGTGCTTCAAGTTATCAGCACTATGAAGACGATAAGCAAAATCAGCAATACCTTGTAGTGCCACACTTTGCCAATTATCAAAACCAATCTGGCCACTAAAATAAAGCTGGGCATGCTCATAATACTGTGAGGCTGGTTGTTTTAATAACACTTTAACTTGTGCATTAAACGCCGCTAATTTATTAGCATTAGGAGTAAATACGTAAGGGTTGTTATCGAGTTTGCCATCGGCTTGTTCGCCGGTAATTTCTGTTCCTAGTGCTTGAATTACCATGTCTGCAAAGTGGTCGCGGCTGGCACTAACGAGTTTACTTTGTTCATCAAGTGGGAATTTTAAAAACCACACATAGGGTTCTTTGCTAGCTTTACTGTCCCAAAATTGAATTGCTAGCCATGCATGGCCTGCTAATGGGTAAGGGTAAGGAACTTGTGCTTGTTCAACAGCTAAAAATTGTTGTTTATCAAGCTTGGTAATATGCCTGCCAATATCAAAAGCACGCCATTGAGTTCCTGCACCGTCTAAAAGCTGGCCTAATGTGGCTATATGTTCACTCATGAATTTCCAACTGTTTTTACTACAAAATTACGCTAATTATACGCCATAGCGACTGTTGAGGGAACAGGGTATAATTGTGCAATATACAAAGTAAAGGGTGATTATGACTGAGCAAACCCAACTCTATTTAACACAATTAACTGCGCTACTTAAAAAGTATCAGCTTTGGCAGAATGAGCCGATTGACCCTGCATTGTTGCATTCAAGCGTCCCTTTTTGCCATGATACGCTTGCATTTGAACAGTGGTTACAGTTTGTATTTATAGAAAAAATTCAACAGATTATTACAATGAAACAACCGTTACCGCGTAATTTTGCAATTGCTCCTATGGCGCAAATGACACTCATTGATAAATCCGGAAGCGAAGAGATTATTTCTTTGCTGACGCAATTAGATTCATTGCTTGGAGAGTCAGATGACTGAACGTCCAGCGCCAGTTGAATACGGCGAACTGAACATTCTCTATCAAGATGAGAATTATGTAGCGATTGATAAACCATCAGGCTTACTTGTTCATCGCTCCTTTTTAGATAAGCATGAAACTCAATTTGCAATGCAAATGCTACGCGATCAACTCGGTCAGCATGTGTTTCCTGTGCACCGTCTTGATAGGCCGACATCGGGTGTGTTGCTGTTTGCTCTAAGCTCAGAAGCCGCGCGTGATATGAATCAGCTGTTTATTGAGGGTACGATCTCAAAGCGTTATTTAGCTTTAGTACGCGGATTTGCGCCTGAATCTATTTTTTTAGATAAACCGTTAAAAGAGGAGCTAGACAAAATTGCTGATAAATTTGCCGATCAGAATAAAGATGCTCAAGAAGCACAAACTCAGTTTAATTGTTTGCATCAAGCTGCGTTGCCTATCCCTATAGGAAAATACCCAACAGTTAGGTATTCTTTGGTAGAGTGTTTCCCTAAAACAGGACGTAAACATCAAATTCGTCGCCATTTAAAGCATTTGTCGTTACCGATAATTGGCGATGTAAATCATGGTGATAACCAGCACAATCAGTTTTTTAGAGAACACTTTTCTCTTAGGCGATTAATGTTATTCGCCACAGAACTGCGTTTTGTACATCCTTACAGTAATGAATCGATAATAATTAAAGCGCCACTAGGTGATGCAATGTTGAGTATTTGCAACCAGTTAGGGTGGCCAAGCGAAGAAAAGGATTATTAATGGCACATATTAGTATTTTTGTAGGCAGCGTGTATGGTGGTGCTGAACGTTTAAGTGAGCAAATAAGTGATACCATTGAGCAAGCCGGCCATCAGGTAAGCGTATTTGCAGCGCCAAGTTTAGAAGATCTAAAAAATGCATCGCATATTTTAATTGTCACCTCAACAACAGGACAAGGCGATATACCCGCTAACTTGGCAGAGCTTTATAATCAGCTTAACAGCACCTTTCCAATGTTAACTAATAAGCCATTTGGCATTGTGGCTATGGGTGATAGAAGTTATGGTGATACGTTTTGCGGTGCAGGGCGTAGCTTTGATGAACTATTACGTGACTTACAAGCCAAACCTGTGGGTAATCGATTAGAAATTGATGCCTGTGAAGACTTTGAGCCTTGGCCTGTCACCGAGCCGTGGTTACAAACTTGGCTTGATAAATTATCCTCTTAAATGCGCAGACTCTAAATGAAAAAATATAAACTGAGTTTAATTGTGCTTGCGGGTGGCTTAGGTAGTCGCTTTGGTGGCAATAAACAAATTGCAGAAATTCCAGGGCTAAATTGCACTATTATGGAGCTGAGTATTATTGATGCGCATGCTGCAGGCGTGACGCAGGTGGTGCTGATCATAAACCAAGCGGTACGTAGTGAAATAGAGCGTACTATTTTGCCACGATTACCTAGTGATCTTGATGTGGTGCTGGTGGAGCAACACATTGAACAGGTGCCCGAACAATTTAAAGCAACACTTTGCCAGCGAGTAAAGCCTTGGGGCACAGGTCATGCTCTGTTGTGTGCCAAAGCCCACATTAATAACCCCGCTATTGTGATCACTGCAGACGATTATTATGGCGCGTCTTCATTTTTATTGCTTAGTGAGCATTTCAAAAAAAGCGCTGAATGGGCAATGGTAGGGTATCCGATTATTGATACTCTTTCTGAGCACGGTGGTGTAAATCGTGGGGTATGTAATATTGCGAATGGAAAGCTTGTTGCCGTAACCGAGTATTTGAATATTCAACAAGAATCTGAGCATATTTTTGGCGATAACCCACAGGGTTTACGTGAAAAAGTTAGCCCAAATGCGCTTGGCTCTATGAGCTTTTGGGGGATAACCCCTTGCTTGTTTGACTATTTGCAACAAGGCTTTGAAACGTTTTTACAGCAATATAACGTGAATACTCAGCAAGAGTACTACTTACCTGATCAAATCCAGAAAGCTATTAATGTAAAAGCAAAGCCTGTATTTGTATACACTGCAAAAGAGCCTTGGTTTGGTGTTACCTATAAATCAGAACTGACAAACATTGCGGCTACTTTGTGCGCATTACGTCAAGCATAAAGATGGTAGTACCAATTTTATTATAAATATGATCAATCTAGCATGTTAAATAACCCGCTACATGCGTTAAAAATTATTGTCGCCTTGGGCGAAAAGAGTGAAGTAGAAAATGAATACAGTTCCTATAGAAGTTTATTTATCTGAGAGTTTTGGCCTTGACGAGAAGCATGCGAGCATAAAACCCATAGGCAGTGGGCATATAAATACTACTATGTTATTAAGTACTTCGAAGCGGTCACTGGTTGTACAAAAGCTCAATACGGTGGTGTTTCCAAAACCACAGTTACTTGTTGATAATGCGCGATTAATAGAGCAACACTTAAGTAAAAAACAACAAGCAGGTGAATTCAATCTAGCAATAGTACGCCATGTAGCGACGACTCAGAATGACTATTTAGTTAATAATGATGATGATACTTGGCGAGCACTTGAGTTTATTGGTGGCAGCTACAGTGAAGATGTGGTTAATACTGCTAGCCAGGCACAAACAGCGGCCAATGCATTTGGCCAATTTGCGCAAGCGCTACAAGACTTTGACGCGAACAATTTACATGCGGTTATTCCTAATTTTCATAACTTGGCCATGCGTGCAGAAGTCTTCAAGCAAGTGGTTAGCACCGATCCTCATAAACGTTTGGCTCATTGTCAGGAAGAGGTTGATTTTTGCCTGTCGCAGCTTTCACTTATCGATGAGCTTAATGCCCTTGAGGGAAAAGTGCCTATTCGTGTGTGCCATAACGATACTAAAATAAACAACATGCTATTTTGCTTAGACTCTAATAATGCAAAAGCGGTGATAGATTTAGATACCTGTATGCCTGGTTATTGGCTTAATGATTTTGGCGATATGGTCAGAACATTTTGCTCTGCAGAGCAAGAAGATTCAACGGCGCTTGAAAAGGTAGGTGTTCGTGAAGATATTTTTGCAGCGATTGTTAAAGGCTATGTTGAGCCACTAAAGGGGGTATTAACACCCGCCGAGAAACAAAGCTTTTGGTTAGGTGCTAAAGTAATGCCCTTTATGATTGGCTTACGCTTTTTAACTGATTATATAGATGGTGATAATTACTTTAGCGTTAAGCATAAGAGACACAACTTAGATCGCGCAAAAAACCAATTTGCCTTATACAAGGATATAGTAAGTAAGCAGCAGGTCTTAAAGGAGATTTTGACTCAGGTATAAACCCAATTAATTATATTGCTCAAAGCGTTATAACTAAAACTTTGAGCAATATAAATTGAGGTTAAACATTGAAAGTATGTGTTAACTTCCAACATCTCAATTTTTTACTTATTAAGCATCTGCTAGTTTTACACGGATTTTGCTTTTGTCTACTGTGGTTTGATTAAGCGCTTTTATTGCGCCCTTAACTTCAATGTCATTAGGCATTTCTACAAAGGCAAAGCCTTTAGATTGGCCTGTTTCTTTATCGAGTACCAAGTTACAGGTGGTCACTTTACCGTGAGCCGTAAATAACGTACGAAGTTCATGCTCAGTAGTGGCACGTGATAAGTTACGAACTAATAATTTCATATATAACCTAAATAATGGGTTCAAGCATAATTATCTCAAGTAACCTTGCTTTAACCTAACGTTATTTTATAAACAGTAAAAATAACTATTAAAAACAAAAAACCGCCTAATGGCGGTTTTTTATACATTGCGAGAGATTACTTTACTTCTTTACCCGCTGCTTGTTGATCTGCATGATAGCTTGAACGTACAAACGGGCCTGAAGCGGCGTGTGTAAAGCCAATTTCATCAGCATATTCTTTTAATGCGTCAAATTCAGCTGGTGGCACGTAACGCTTAACGGGTAAGTGATGCTTAGACGGTTGTAGGTATTGCCCTACAGTAAGCATATCAACGTTATGAGCACGTAAATCGCGAAGTACTTCCTCGATTTCGCTAATTTCTTCACCAAGGCCAACCATTAAGCCTGATTTTGTTTTAACCTCAGGATGGGCTTCTTTAAAGCGACGTAATAATTCAAGAGACCATTTATAGTCAGCACCTGGGCGCGCAAGTTTGTATAAACGTGGCGCCGTTTCTAGGTTGTGATTAAATACATCTGGCGGCGTTTCAATTAAAATTTCTAACGCTCTGTCCATACGGCCACGAAAATCGGGCACTAAAATCTCAATGGTAATTTCTGGATTATGCTTACGAATTTCGCGGATACAATCAGCAAAGTGCTGAGCACCACCGTCACGTAAATCATCACGGTCTACAGAAGTAATAACCACATAGCTTAACTTCATGTCTTTAATGGTCAGTGCCAGCTTTTCAGGCTCAGCGGCATCAGGTTTTAATGGGCGACCATGTGCAACGTCACAAAATGGACAACGACGTGTACAAATAGCCCCTAAAATCATAAAGGTCGCTGTACCGTGGTTAAAACACTCTGATAAGTTAGGACACGAAGCTTCTTCACATACAGAGTGAAGGCCATGTTTACGCATTGCTTGTTTTATGCCGTCAATCCGCTCGGTTGACTTAGGTAAGCGAATTTTAAGCCACTCTGGCTTACGGAGCATTTCGGTTTTTTCTGTTGGTAAAACTTTAACGGGGATCAACGCCATTTTTTCTGCGTCGCGTAGTTTTACACCTGGTTCCATTTTGACTGGTTTATTCATTCGTTTTCAAACCCTTCAGTATGCTTAACCTGTGTTGCATTAAGCTTCTTGATCATGTGTTTTACCAGCCCTTCACCTGCAGCTTCAAGGTTTTGAGGGCCATTTAGTTCTTTAGTTTGCACCATATTCATGCCCGCATAACCACATGGGTTAATGCGTAAAAATGGACTTAGATCCATATTAACATTTAATGCCAAGCCATGAAATGAGCAGCCACGACGAACTCGTAAACCTAAAGAGGCAATTTTACTGTCGTTAACGTAAACACCAGGGGCATCCGCTTTCGCGTATGCATCTATGGCGAACTCTGCAAGGGACTCAATGATGCACTCTTCAAGCCAAGTAACTAGCTCTCGCACCCCAATTTTTAAACGACGTAAATTAAATAATACATACATCATTTGCTGACCAGGGCCGTGGTAAGTCACCTGTCCACCGCGGTCAACTTTAATCACTTCAATGTCACCTGGGGCGAGTAAGTGCTCATCTTTACCGGCTTGGCCTTGGGTAAATACACTTTCATGCTCTACTAACCAAATTTCATCTGGCGTATTTTCATCACGGGTGTCGGTAAAGTCTTGCATTTTTTGCCAAATCGGCATGTAACGCTGACGACCCAGTTGGCGTACGATTAGGGTGTTTTCGCTCACAACAAATCTCAACTATAGCTTAAAGCATATGGCGCACGTCATCGATATTGCTGATCACGTTGTAAATTTCTTCAATGTGTTTGCCGCTTGTTACTGTGGCTACTAAAGTGACTGACTCATAGTTACCTTTACTGCTCGGTTTTACTTTTGGCGCATAATCACCCGGAGCGATAGGTTGTAACTTTTCTAAAATTTGATCAGTTAAGTTTACGTTTGCTAAACCCATAATTTTAAATGTAAACGGGCAAGGGTACTCTAGGTACTCATCAAATTTAGTGTTTTTAACAGGTTCAACCACGACGGGAACTCCTCAAACAAAAGTGTTGGCTCAACTTATACGTTAAGCTTAAAACTGACAGGCTAATGACAATCTTGAAATGATGTTACTTTTGACCTAAGCCAACGATAGTCATTCAATACGATTGGTATATATGGGGCGCATTCTAGCACTTTTCAAGCAAAAAAAACGCCTCACAGAAGAGGCGTTCATATTACTTTACTCGTGCTTACATTATTTGTAAGCGTAAGTAGTCATATATTTTGCTGAAGAAGCTACCTTCTTGTATTTCTTCAAGCGTAACTAGCGGATATTGTGCAATATCTTCGCCTTCAAGTTGTAAAAACAGCGTGCCTACTTTAGTGCCTTTAGCTAAAGGTGCTTCAAGCGTATCGTCAAGCTCAAAGTTTGCTTTCAGGTTTTTATGTTGGCCACGAGGGATTGTAATAGGGGTGTCTTCTAAAATACCTAAAGAGACATTCTCTTTGTTACCCATCCAGATGCGTTGCTCTGCAAAACTATCGCCAGCTTTGTAAGGCGTAATTGTTTCAAAAAAGCGGAAACCGTAGTTAAGCAGTTTTTTACTTTCAACTTTACGCGCACGCTCACTTGAAGTACCCATAACTACCGCAATTAAACGCATGTCGTTTTTCGTTGCCGAGGTGACTAAGCTGTAACCCGCATCAGATGTATGGCCTGTTTTAATACCATCAACATCTAAGCTTTCATCCCATAACAACGAGTTACGGTTATATTGCTTTATACCATTGTATGTAAATGACTTTTCTTTATATAGTGCATATTCGTCCGGCACGTCTCTGATTAAGGCTGCACCAAGTGTGGCCATATCGCGTGGCGTTGTGTAGTGCTCGTCTGTATCAAGACCGTGACTATTAATAAAGTGAGTATTTGTCATGCCTATCTTTTCAGCATGGGCATTCATTAAATCTGCAAAGGCACTTTCGCTGCCAGCAATATGCTCAGCCATGGCAACACAGGCATCATTACCTGATTGCACAATAATACCGTGATTAAGTTCATCTACACTTACTTGCTTACCCACTTCAATGAACATTTTAGATGATTCAGGAAAGTTTTTTGCCCACGCTTTTTCACTGATAGTTACCATATCGGTGGGTGCGATATTACCTGCATTTATTTCAGTACCAATTACATAACTAGTCATCATTTTAGTTAAGCTAGCAGGAGCAAGTTTTGTATCAGCTTCACCTTCTGCAATCACTTTACCTGTGGTGAAGTCCACCAAAAAGTAACCTTTAGCATTAACTTGAGGAGGGGCTGGAATAATTTGTGCGGTGGCTGAAAAGACGGCGGCAGAACAGACTAAGCCGCAAACACCAGTAAGAATTTTATGTTTAATAGATTTCATCATACTCATTAATGGTTAAAGTTAAAAATATGCATTCTCCCTATTCTAAAGGGCTTACTGAGTGTAAAGCAAGAACGCGTTTTGAAATTGATTTTGTTTTAATGTTTTTAGTACTTGTTGCGCGTGTTGGGCATCTTTTATCGGCCCTAAGTGCAATCTATAAATACCGTCTTTTTCGACGATATTTGTTGGTAATTTATATTGCTCTCGTAGTGTGTGTGCCAATGCTTCTATGTTGGCTAACGTACTACCTGCAGCTACTTGAACATAGGTTTTTCGTGCATGGGTATCTGCAAGGGTAATCGCTTCAAGCTTAACCTGTGCTGTACCGTATTTATGGTAGCCAAGTTTATAGGCTGCAGCATAAGAAAGATCAATGATTCTATCGTCATGAAAAGGCCCGCGATCGTTAACCCGTACTATAACAGATTGGCCATTGGCTGTATTTGTTACGCGCACAAAACTCGGTAAGGGCAAGGTTTTGTGAGCTGCCGTCATAGCGAACATATCGTAAATTTCGCCGTTAGAGGTGTGATAACCATGAAATTTTCGGCCATACCATGAGGCAATGCCCGTTTCTGAATAACCTGTTTCATCGAGCATAGGGGTATAACGTTTGCCCAACACTTCGTAAGGGCGTGTGGTGCTCGCGCTTTTTATAACTTTAGTGACAATAGCATCTTGCATTTCTAATTCAGTTGGTGCTCGCAGAGGCGCTGCATCATGGCGCATGCTGTAACGGCTATTTGAACTGCTACATGCACTTAAAAAGAGGCTAACGAGTGTAATAATTATAAGTTGTTTATAAAGGCGCATTATTTTAAGAGCATCCTTTTATCTGTGGCAATCGACATAATAATGCCAAATGCAGCCATCAAGGTCACCATTGAGGTGCCGCCATAACTAATTAATGGTAAGGGAACACCTACAACAGGTAATAAACCCGAGACCATACCAATGTTTACAAAAATATAAACGAAAAATGTGAGTGTCAGAGAGCCTGCGAGTAACTTGCCAAAAGCTTCTTGTGCATTAACTGCAATAAATAATCCACGGCCAATGATGAATAAGTACAGGCTAAGTAAAATACACACACCAAATAAACCAAACTCTTCACTCAGTACAGAAAAAATAAAATCGGTATGTCGTTCAGGTAAAAATTCCAGTTGTGATTGTGTGCCTTGCAACCAGCCTTTGCCTTCGATACCGCCTGAGCCAATAGCAATTTTTGATTGAATAATATGATAGCCAGAACCAAGCGGATCGCTCTCAGGATCTAAAAAAGTTAAAACGCGTTGTTTTTGATAATCGTGCATACCATAGTGCCAAAAAGGCCATGCAGCTAAGGCCACAATAGAGCTTAAAAAGCCAATTAAACGCCAACTCAAACCAGATAAAAACAATACAAACACACCCGAGCTGGCAATCAAAATTGAGGTGCCCAAATCAGGTTGTTCCTTAATAAGTAGGGTAGGCAGCATAACAATGGCAAAGCCAATAATTAAATGAAGTGGACGCGGTGGTAAGTGGTTACGACCAATATACCAAGCAACCATCATTGGAACCGCTAGTTTCATTAATTCTGAGGGTTGAAAGCGGGTAATACCTAAATCTAACCAGCGTTGAGCCCCTTTAGAACTTACACCAAATAGAAGTACCCCAACCAGCATAAGTAGTCCCAAGCAATACATGGGAATGACTAAGCGTTTTAGGGTCGTAGGTGGGATTTGCGCTAAAACAAACATGCCAATAATTGCGCCAGCCATACGGGTTATATGGCGGATCATCATGGCCGAATCTTGGCCCGAGGCACTATAAACTATGGTGATACTGCCAGCCATCATCAGTAATAAAGCAATTAACAGTGGCAAGTCGATATGCAGGCGCAGCCAAATAGAACGCTTATTATGTAAAGCCGTCATGGTACTTTACTCCCTGAGGATTGAATTGGGTTAGCTGCAAAATAATAATCCATTAATTGGCGCGCAATGGGGGCACCTACAGAGCTACCCCCGCCGGTATTCTCTACAACAATAGAGACTATAATTTGTGGATTGTTGTAAGGGGCAAAACCGACGTAAATGGCGTTATCGCGTTGGCGCTCTTTGAGTGCATCGGCATCGTAACGCTCGCCCTGAGCAATACTGACCACTTGGGCTGTACCGGTTTTACCTGCAGGGTCGTAGGTAGCCCCTTTAAACGCACGGTGTGCTGTACCGGTGGTCTTTTTAACCGTGTTATGCATTGCATCAATAGCGATGCGCCAGTTATCCTCATTATTGAGAACAACAGGTGGCTTTTCTTCATTATTGAGCTGGGTGATCTGGTCTTCTTTTTTAGCCACTTGCACTAAGTGAGGAGGATGATTTATTCCCCGGTTAACTAGAATATTAGTCGCGTTGGCTATTTGAATTGGGGTGGCAGTCCAATAACCTTGGCCAATCCCTACAGAAATAGTATCACCACGCCACCATGACTCTTTGAAACGATCTTCTTTCCACTCTTTTGAGGGCAAAATAGCGGTTGTTTCTTCATGAATATCAATGCCTGATAGCTCACCAAAACCAAAACGTGCCATAAAGTTACTTATTTTGGTGATCCCCATGCGATAGGCTGCATCGTAAAAATAAGTATCGCATGACTCTTCTATTGCTTTGTAAACATCAACATGGCCATGGCCCCAACGTCGCCAGTCTCGCCATCTATGCTCTACATTGGGTATTTGAAAAAAACCGGGATCCCACATGGTGGTGGTCTCTTGTACTATGTTTTCTTCTAATGCCAAAATAGCCATGTGCGGTTTAATAGTCGATGCTGGTGCGTAGCGCCCCTGGGTGGTACGGTTTATAAGCGGGCGATCAGGGTTAAGCAGGGCTTTATAGTCTTTACTGCTAATACCGTGCACAAATAAATTAGGATCATAGCTTGGGTTTGAATACAGCGCTAAAACGCCGCCATCTTTTGCATCCATAACCACAATAGCGCCGCGCATATCTTTAAGTGAATGTTGGGCTATTTGTTGTAAACCAATATCGAGAGTAAGTACTAAATCGTCCCCCGGCTGCGGTGGATCCATACTCAAGGTGCGAATAATACGACCACGGTTATTTACTTCAACTCGCTGTGAGCCGACCTGGCCATGAAGTAATGGCTCGTAGTATTTTTCGATACCCAGTTTGCCAATATCATGGGTCGCTCTATAATTGGTGGCTTCATCTTGTTGCTCAAGCTTGTTTAATTCTTTTTTATTGAGCTTAGCAACATAGCCTAAGGCATGGGTTAAGGTGTCTCCAAACGGGTAATAACGGGCTAAACGCGCTTCAATACTAAACCCTGGGAATTTATGTTGGTTTACTGAAAACATCGCTACTTCGTTTTCATTTAAGCGAGCTTTAAGAACTTGGCTTTTAAAGCGGCGAGTGTGCTTTATATCATCAAGGAAATCAGCTTGCTGCTGCTCGGTAATATCAATAATTTTACTGACTGATTTCAATGAGGCAGTTAAATCGTCAACTTCTTCGGGGATCACTTCAAGGTTATAAACGGGCTTGTTTTCAGCCAGTAAAACACCGTTGCGGTCGTAAATAAGTCCGCGATTAGGTGCAATAGGGATTACTTTTATACGGTTATCGTTAGAGCGAGTTTGATAATCTTGGTGGTCGTCAACTTGAATGGTGTACAAGTTAGACAATAATATGGCTACTAAGGCTAATATAAAAATAAAACCCACAAATGCACGCCGAGCAAATAAATTAGCTTCTGCTGAGTGGTCGCGAATAGTGGGTCTTCGTTTTAGCATGGCAAGAAACTACTCGCGATGATAAGGGTGGTTGTTATTTAAGCTCCAGCCTCTGTAAAGACTTTCAGCTACAATAATGCGTACTAAGGGATGCGGAAGCGTTAAATTTGATAACGACCACTTCTGCTCAGAGGCTGCAATACACTCGGGGGCTAATCCTTCAGGTCCGCCAATCAGTAAACTGACATCGCGACCATCTAGTTGCCACTTTTCCATGTTTTTCGCTAGCTGATGAGTATCCAGTGCTTTACCGGTTACTTCTAGTGTGACAATACGATTGCCTTTAGGTATGGCGGCTAAGGTTTTTTCACCTTCGGTGTGTAAAATACGCTTTATATCTGCGTTTTTGCCACGTTTACCAGCAGGTATTTCGATTAGTTCCAGTGCCATATCTTTGGGAAAGCGGCGCTGATATTCTGCAAAACCTGTTTCTACCCATGCTGGCATTTTTGTACCAACAGCAATCATTTGTATTTTCACGACGTTACTTCCAAGCGTTGTCTAAAATAGGGAGCTATTAGCCCCAAAGCTTTTCTAGATCGTAATAGCTACGTGCTTGATCTTGCATAACGTGAACAATCACATCACCTAAATCAACGAGTGCCCATTCGCCATCGCTTTGGCCTTCATAGCCAATAGGCTCTTCACCAGCGTGACGAGCTTCTTTTGCTAAGTTATCAGCAATTGACAGTACATGACGTCTTGATGTGCCTGAACATACAATCATGTAATCGGTTACGTCTGAGGTGCCAGTTACGTCAAGTTGAATCACATCACGTGCTTTCATATCGTCAATTTTGTCTAGTGCAAAAGCGAGTAGTTGTTTCGAATCCAAGGTTTTGTCTCAATTTAAAATTTAATAGCGGTCATTTTAACACGCTGAGGGGTTTATACCAATCACTCTTGATAAAGCTGGTGCTGCTCAATATAGTGACTCACGGTGTCGGGTAATAGTTCACTCTTTTTAATGCTTTTTTTAAGCGCTTGACGGATAGTGCTGGATGCGGCATCTAGCTGTTCTCCTTCTAAAAAGTAAAGGTGTCCGGCATTTTTTTCGTTCAGTAGGGAAATATCTTTGGTCACAGCCTGCTGTTTGTAGCCTTTAAGTTCACCTTGTACGTCACAGTTTTGACCTGGGCGTTGATACACCACTATATGGCAAAGACGAGTTATTGTTTGCCACTGATACCATTTATCAAGGTTGTTGAATGAGTCCATACCAATCAAAAATAAAATAGGGGTATCGGGATTTTCAGCTCTTAACTCTTGCAAGCTTAATAAAGAATAAGAAGGCCCGCTGCGTTGTAGCTCCCGTAAATCAAGCTTAAACTCTGGGTAAGCTGTAATTGCCGCTTTAAGCATTGCTATACGATGCTCGGTGCTGATCCCCGGTGCCGCTTTGTGTGTGGGTATTGCACAGGGCATAAAATAAAGTGAGTGTAATTCAAAAGTAGCCACACATTGCTGCGCCATATTAAGGTGCCCCAAATGAACGGGGTCAAAAGTGCCACCAAAAATTGCAATCATGATATTTTCCCTTTACTGACGGTTAGTATGACACGGCAGTGGAATATCGAGCGGTTGGCAAAACTTAATACAAATATGTGCCAATGCTTGATAGGGGGCAATTAATGCGCCTTGTTTGTAGCTTGCATCAAATAATGCCAGTTCACTGCTAATGCTTTCAAGGGTGTCAATGTTAAGTCTGTTTATCGCTGTTTGTACCGGCGCTTGGTGATTTTTCCATATCGCTTTTTGTTTAAACAGGGTGGCTAACGACTCACCTTGCAGTAACCCTTGCTGTACACTGAGTAAGGTATTTAGATCTTTATTGATGGCCCACAAAATACTCATTACTTCAGTATTATCACTGGCAAGCTTATTTAATACTTTTATTGCTTGTGTAGTATGGCCGTTTAACAGGGCATCACTTAAATCAAAAATATCGAATTTAGATTGGTTTAGCAGCCCTTGCATCACCAATTGTTGGGTAATGAGAGCGTTACCATGTATTAGCGACAGTTTTTCCAATTCTTGAAAACAAGCTAGTAAATTGCCTTCAGTGGCATTAATTAAACTAAGCTTAGCCTCGTTTTGTAAATTGAGTGACAAGCGTTGGCATTGTTCATCTAGCCAACGTTTTAAGTGATTACCACTAAGCGGATAGCAGGGTACAAATAGCCCTTGCTTATCGAGTGCTTTAAACCATGCTCCGCGTTGCACATCTTGGCTGGCCTTGGCGCCTTTAACAATTAAAATGGTGTCAGGGTTTTCAAGCTCAACGACCTTTTTAAAGGTGTTTGCGCCGGGGGTACCGGGTTTTTGCTGGTTTAAATCAAGCTCAATAATCGTACGCGCACTAAATAACGACATACTTTGGTATTGCGCTATGATTTCTTGCCAATCAAAGCCTTGGGCTAAAGTGAATTTAATTACTTCATCAAAACCTTGCGCTTTTGCGCTATCGCGTATGAGCTGTACACATTGCGCTTCTTGAAAAGGCTCTTCACCAAAAACCAAATAAAAAGGTTTTAACCCCTTTTTTAATTCGCTAGGCAGCTGATTTGCATAACAACGCATTATAGTTGCGACAACTCTCTAACAATTCGACGACTTGCTTGTTGACGAATTTCGCTGATCAGCAGTTCAAGCTCTTTTGCTTTGGCTAGTGCGTTGTCAGGGTCATCTTGGTAATTACGGTAAAGCTCAAAACGTTTTTCAATGGCTGCTTGTTTTGGGCGTTTTACAACATAACTTACACTGTATGCCAATTCATATTCAGCCACTTGTCCGTTTTGAAATAACGATAAGGTTTGACGCTCTAGCTGCTCTTTAAATAAGTAAAGTTGCGCTGATTGTTTACTCGCAGGGACTAAAGTAACATCGCTCATAGTCAACTCTGTTTGCAAATAGCTAAACAACGCTGATTTTTGATCATCACCCACCAAGGTTAGCTGTTTTAAATCATCGGGTAGGCTTGATGCTTTTTTAAGGTGAAAGCCACAGCTCGATAACAAAAAACAGACTAGCACTAAGGCTAGTCCGTTTTTAATGGCATTTAAAGCAGCCATATTAGTTAGCTACCACGTTAAGTAATTTACCGGGTACATAAATAACTTTGCGGATTGTTGCACCATCAGTAAATTTAGTGACGTTAGATTCTGCAAACGCAAGTGCTTCTACTTGCTCTTGCGTTGCATCAGCTGCAACCGTTAGTTTTGCACGTAATTTACCGTTTACTTGTACGATGATTAATTTTTCATCTTCAACTAGGGCAGATTCGTCAACTTTTGGCCATGCTGCATCTAAAATATCACCTTCTTTACCTAGATCTTGCCATAACTGATGCGATAAATGCGGTGTTATTGGTGCTAGCATAATAAGCAATGCTTCTAATGCCTCGTTAGCAATGGCGACATCTTGAGTATCGTTTAATGGCGCTTTTAATAACTTATTAGATAGCTCCATAATTGCGGCAATTGCCGTATTGAATGTTTGACGACGTTCAACATCATCGCTCACTTTTGCAATCGCTTTATGTAGCTCACGGCGAAGTACTTTTTGCGGATTTGTAAGCGCCGATTTATCAAGTGCTTGGAAGCCAACCGTTTTAACATCTACCGCGTATTTCCATACACGTTTTAAGAAACGGTGCGCGCCTTCAACCCCTGAATCTGACCATTCAAGCGTTTGCTCTGGTGGTGCAGTAAACATCATAAACAAACGCACGGTATCTGCGCCGTATTGGGCAATGACTTCTTGCGGGTCTATGCCGTTGTTTTTCGACTTAGACATTTTGCTCATGCCAGATGAGAACACAGGATCACCGTCTTTTTTATGCCATGCCTTGGTTACGCGGCCTTTTTCGTCGGTTTCGGTATTAACATCGCTTGGCGAAATCCATATATCGCCGCCTTTTTCATCTTTACGATAAAACGTTTCAGCTAATACCATACCTTGACAAAGTAAGCGGTCGAATGGCTCGTCTGAATTAACTAAACCAAAGTCACGTAATAATTTGTGGAAAAAGCGCGAATACAATAAATGTAAAATTGCGTGCTCAATACCACCAATGTATTGGTTTACTGGTAACCAATAGTTAGCTGCCGCTGGATCTAACATACCCTCGTCATGGCGCGGGCTACAGTAGCGAGCGTAATACCATGATGACTCCATAAAGGTGTCAAAAGTATCAGTTTCATGAGTGGCAGGTACACCATTTACAGTTGTTTTAGCCCATTCTGGGTCAGCTTTAATTGGTGAGGTAACGCCATTCATTACCACATCTTCTGGTAAACGCACTGGTAGCATATCTTCAGTGGCAGCAAGCTCATTACCATTCTCATCACTCAGCATTGGAATTGGCGAACCCCAGTAACGCTGACGGCTTACACCCCAATCGCGTAGACGGAAGTTTACTTTACGCTCTCCCACACCTAATGCTTCTAGCTTGTCGGCAACAGTGTTAAAGGCGTTTTCAAAATCAAGGCCATCAAATTCACCTGAGTTTACTAATACCCCTTTTTCGGTGAATGCTTCTTGGGCTAGGTTTACTTCAAGCTCAGAGCCTTCAACTGGCGCAATAACTTGTTTAATATCTAGGCCGTAAGCTGTTGCAAATTCAAAGTCACGTTGGTCGTGCGCAGGTACAGCCATTACTGCGCCTGAGCCGTAATGCATCAATACAAAGTTTGCAACCCAAATAGGCACTTGCTCGCCCGTTAATGGATGAGTGGCGTAAAAGCCCGTTGCAATGCCTTTTTTCTCCATGGTTGCCATATCCGCTTCGGCAACTTTAGTGTTTTTACACTCTTCAACAAACATCGCAATCGCGTCGTTGTTTTTAGCCGCTTCTTGCGCGATTGGGTGGCCACCGGCAACGGCTAGGTATGTCACGCCCATAAACGTATCTGGACGAGTGGTGTATACACTAAACTTTTCGTTATTGTCGGTACGCGTAAACTCGATATCTAACCCTTCAGAGCGACCAATCCAGTTGCGCTGCATGGTTTTAACTTGCTCAGGCCAATCTTCTAGTTTGTCTAAGTCGTCTAATAGCTCTTGAGCATAGTCGGTAATTTTTATAAACCACTGTGGAATTTCTTTTTGTTCCACTACTGCGCCTGAACGCCAACCACGACCATCAATTACTTGTTCGTTAGCTAATACTGTTTGATCCACAGGATCCCAGTTAACCGTTGACATTTTTTTGTACACTAGGCCTTTTTCGTAAAGCTTAGTGAAGAACCATTGTTCCCATTTATAATATTCTGGGTGGCATGTCGCAATTTCGCGATCCCAGTCGTAGCCAAACCCTAATTGCTTAAGCTGGTTACGCATGTAGTCAATATTTTCGTAAGTCCACTTTGCAGGGGCTGTTTTATTTTTAATAGCCGCGTTTTCTGCAGGTAAACCAAACGCATCCCAACCCATAGGTTGCATTACGTTTTTGCCTTGCAAGCGCTGAAAGCGAGAAACCACGTCACCAATGGTGTAGTTACGCACATGACCCATATGCAGTCGACCACTTGGGTAAGGAAACATTGAGAGGCAGTAGTACTTTTCTTTGCTCTCGTCTTCTGTGACTTTAAATACTTGGTTTTCTTCCCAGTAGCGTTGGACTTTTGACTCTATGTCTTGTGGGTTATATTGCTCTTGCATTTACGTTTCCAAACTTCTTGCATACTAATAAAAAATTGTCGATAGGATACCCCAAATAAAGCGTTATTCACAGCGCCAAAGCGGCGCTTTTTATAAATTTGCCGCTAAATTAGTTTTCAGTGCAGGTTAACCTATACTTATCTATGATATAGAGTAAATCAGTAGACGTTTTGAAGGAGTATAAAATGGCAGATTACAGAACATGGCTTAGTGATTTATCCGATTGGTTAAAAGATGTCAAAGAGCATGAAGTTAAAGCCGCAGTAAAGCGATTTATTGAATCTGAGCAGGCACTTAAAGATTTAGGTGAAGAAAAATACCAGCTTTATCGTAATTACTTAATGCGTGACATTTCTCATCTACAAGAAAATAACAACTACTATAATTCGCTTGCATGGCAGGAGCTTAAAGAGTCATTGTGGTTTGAGCTTTCTCATATTGAAGACAAAACACAACTTGAATGGCAGTCATTAAGTGAAGATTTTAAGCATAATGGTGTTTATCACGCAGGTGAATGGATAGCCATGGGCACATTAGTATGTAAGAATTGCAACCATAGTTACGATGTTTATCATGCAACGCAAATTATTCCGTGTACACAGTGTGATGGCATCTATTTTAGCCGCCAGGCTTTACAACCTTAAATATGAATATTGAGTGGCTTATATAGCCACTCAATACGTCCAAAACCTAGCGAATATGCTGGTAAAAAAAGAAGTTAGAATGACGAAAAAATTGCTGCCACTACCCGTATCAAATCTTGCACCGAGTATTTCATCGAGCCATGTAAACACTTGCATGAGTAATCCATACCCTGAGCAACTTACCTTTATAGGCCAACAACGTGCGCAAAGTGCATTGGACTTTTCTTTAGGAATGGACCTACCCGGTTATAATGTTTATGTAATGGGAGAGGCGGCACACGGGCGTTTTACTTTAGTAAAAGACAAATTAAAACAACACGCTAAAGAGCGCACAACACCGCATGAATGGTTATATGTTAATAACTACGACGATCACCGTGAGCCTATTGCGTTATTTATGCATGCAGGGCAAAGCAAACAATTAGCCGATGATATTGACTCATTTATTGATGAAGTACTCGACACTTTTCCTGCTGCATTTGATAACCCAGCCTATCAGCGCAAGAAAAAATCGATAGACCGTGAATTTAACGATGCTTACGACGGCGCAATTACCGCAGTAGAAATAGCAGCACTTGAACAAAGTGTGGCACTAATTGAAGAAAAAGGCGTAGTCGGCTTTGCACCGCTGATTGATGGTAAACAACTTACCGATAATGAGTTTTCTGATCTTGAAGATGACTTACGCGAGATGTTTTTTGAGCGTATAGAAAAATTAGAAGATGCCCTCATTGAGGCGCTTATTGAGTTACCGCGCTGGAAACGCGAGTCGAAAGAAAAGCTCCGCAACCTTAAAAAGTCTACTGCTGAGCAAGCCACTAAACCGTTATTAAAAGATTTAGAACATAAATATGCCAGCCATATTGGTGTACTGCGTTATTTAAAAGATATACGTGTAGAAATTATTGATGCCGTCCTTGAATGGCTTGATGATGAAGGTGAAAGCGAAGAAAACAAAGAAGACTTTGATCGTAAAGGCATGCTTACCGACTTTTTTGCGCCTAATATTTTGGTTGAATATAAAGAAGGCGATGCGGCACCGGTTGTTTACGAGCCAAACCCAACCTTTGGTAATATTTTTGGCAAAATTGAATATGCCACATCGCAAGGGTCGTTAATTACCAGCTATCGATCAATTCAACCTGGTGCATTGCACCGCGCGAATGGCGGCTATTTAATTATGGATGCTGAAAAAGTAATGGCTCAACCCCAAGTGTGGGATGGGCTAAAGCTGTCGCTAAAAACCCATCAAATTAAAAATGACTTACCTTATCAAGACAGTGTCGTTGGTAGTAGCTTTACGCTTCGACCGCAGTTAATACCGCTTGATGTGAAAATTATTTTACTCGGCTCACGTGAACTTTATTACACCATCGGTGAATACGACGAGGAATTTGCTGAGTTATTTAGAGTACTTGCCGATTTTGATTATTACTTACCAAGCAGCGATAAGCTGCAGTATCAGTTTATTACTAAAGTCAGTGATTACTGTGAGCAAACATTAAAGTGCACGTTAAACGAATCAGCAATGGTGCGATTGCTTAAGTTTAGTTATCGCCAAGCTGAGCACCATAATAAACTCTCAGCCCGTTTTGCTGATGTACTAGAGCTTGTGGCTGAGGCCAGTTTTTACGCTAAGCAAGACAAACTGACGGTGATTGATGCTCGCCATATTGACGAAGCGATTGAAGGCAAACAATACCGTACGGGGCAAATTAGTGAAAATATGCTCAGCGATATAAAAGAAGGGCACACCTTAATTGCGACAGACGGGCAAGCCGTAGGTAAAGTAAACGGTTTAACGGTACTGCACATTGGTGACACCTCATTTGGTACACCTGCACGCATTACCGCCACTGTTTATGCGGGTGCTGATGGCGTTATTGATGTGGAACGCGAAGCTGAGCTGGGTAAAGCAATTCACTCAAAAGGGGTAATGCTGCTTACCGGTTATTTAGGTAACAAATACGCGCAACACTTTAGCTTAACACTCAGTGCGAATATCGCTATTGAACAAAGTTATGGCTACATAGATGGTGATAGCGCCTCATTAGCTGAACTTTGTGCGCTAATATCGGCGATCACCAGTTTACCAATAAGCCAATCTATTGCACTAACTGGCTCTATTAATCAGCATGGTGATGTGCAAGCAATCGGTGGCGTAAATGAAAAAATAGAAGGCTTCTTTAAACTATGTAAAATGCGTGGCTTAACGGGTGAGCAAGGCGTTATTATTCCAAAATCAAACCAAGTTAACTTAGTACTTGATGATGAAATACTCAATGCGGTTGAACTGGGTAAATTTAATATTTTCGCCGTTGAAACAGTTGACCAAGCGCTAAACTTACTAATGGACATTGACGCGGGTGACATGATTGATGAGCAGTACCCAGAAGATTCAGTGAATGGCATTGCATTAGCACGATTAAAAGACATTGCTGATATTGTTAACGGCGATAACAGCGACGATAAAGACGACTCAGAAGATGAAAAAGGAGAGTTATGATCAATATTATTTTACTGATTGTTATCGCTATTTTTTGCGTTTTGATTTTTAAAAACAGTAAAAAAGCCAAGCAGCAAGCAATCGCTAATGCGCAAATTGAAAGTGATTACTTAATTGCCAATGCAAAGGTAGAAGGCGTTCAAGAAACCGCGTCTGGCTTGCAATATAAAATAATCCATAAAGGGGATAGCGAAAATACACCTAGCCCAACGAGTATGGTGAAAGTGCATTATCACGGCACTTTAATCGACGGCACTGTATTTGACAGCTCAGTGGAGCGCAAAACTCCGATTAGCTTTGGCTTGCACCAAGTTATAAAAGGCTGGACAGAAGGCCTACAATTGATGAGCCCGGGCGATAAATTTCAGTTTTATATACCGCATCAGCTCGCCTATGGTGAAAAGCGAGTAGGGAGTATTCCTCCTGCATCATTGCTTATTTTTGAAGTGGAATTACTGGCTATTGAGTCGTAATTTTAACGTAAAAAGTCTCTTAAGCCTTACTTAATCAAGTAGGGCTTTTTTATTTGCTCTTATCAGTCAATCCTACTCAAGAATTTAAATCGTCAGTCGATACCTAAAATAGTGACAAATTCATTTTAGGGATAAAATAATGAAGATTTCAACCGCCTCAATTCAATATCAAGCATCTAATTATAACAATCAGCCTTTAATAGAATCAGAACAGCAACACATTGATGATAAATCAGAGGAAGAGCCTGACTATGTTTTATCAGAGTTTTTAGATGCTAAGGTTCAAAAATACAGCGAAGATAACGCAACATTTGCTGAGCAATATCAAAATTTAGAAAAGGCATATAAATATTTCACCCAGCAAGTGGTTGCATTGCAAGAACAAGTAAATAAGCTTAAGCAGAGTACGGTACAACGCAGTTTAACCATTGATAATAGCCAATATGGGCCAGCTGAAGACGATAGTCGCTTAACTATGGATGCTGAGCATATGGGAGCTAAAAAGTATAAAACCGAGCAACAACAAGAAGAGATAAATAGATTGGAGCTGCAACTTAGTGAGGTAAAGTCTCAGCAGGCAGCAATAAAACAACAAATTATTGAGCTAGTAATCAACGAAATGAAAAGGCGAGGCGACGGCTTTACTATTTAACCAAAGTCTAACTGTATTAGTTCAGGTTATTTAACCTTGTAATGTACGCAGAAAAGTTAGTTTTTAAACTCAATTTTTTCAACCTCAAGCCTAAATTCTCCCGCCTGTTTACCTGCAATCATAAACCCAAGCTGCCTTACATCTTTAAAGTTAATTGTAGGTTGTTGTTCAAGTAAGCGGCCGCGATAAGTAAGCTGAAAATCCTCAGGTAAAAACTCAATATTAAGCCACTCGCTCTTTGTGGTACTAAACGAGCGGGTATAAGCCGCACCATCCATGTATTCATTAGTTCTTAAACGTAATTGATAGGTTTGACCATCGCCCTTAACACGTAGCATAATTTTAGTGATGTCTTGGCTTTGTAAATCCAATAGCGTTCGAATAGAAGCAAACCCTCCATTGTTTGCAAGCGATACATTGCCTGTAAACACTAAATTGTCGTTTTCATACAAAACCTGACTATTAGAAATGCCACCCATCACCGAATCATTAACCACATACCAGCGAGCATTGGCATTTGCCTCGGTAGTGGCAAACAGTAAGTTAAAAACAAAAAGTGATGAGAGTTGTTTGGCGGTCATGAGTAATTCCTTAAAACCATTATTAACAATAATACGTTTTGATGTAATAATTGTTCACATAATTATTTTAATACTGGGATAAGGCAATCCTTGATTAAAATACTGACCAAATTAAAGACGTCATAAAATATAAGGATATTAATTTATATGACAAAAAAGCCTGTGATTCTCGTTATCATAGCATTTATTGTTATGATGATCGCGCCTGTTGGCCTATATGAGTGGTATTCTTCAGTCGACCCCTCCTTTATTCCTAACCGTTTTTATGACTTTTTAAGTCATTGGATTTTAGGCTTTATTACTATTTCTTTAGTGTGTGCCTTTCTATTTCATTTAATAAAAACGCCACATGCGAGAGAAGAGTTTAATACTTACTTTGATCAAGAGGGGATTATACTTAAGAATTTAAGCATCATTATGATACCCATTTTGCTTTATGCGTATCTTTGGGCTGTCATTTGTGCGCCGATTCAACTATGGGCGCATTATGATTTAGGCGATTATTGGTCTGAAGAATATACCTTAGTTGAGTCTGAAGCTTGTTATAGCGATTATGAGCCGAATTGCGTTCGTTTACTCTTTGAAGATATATCTACAAACAAACAGCACACCATCAGGTGGTATTTAGATAAGCATAAGCTTTTAAAACTTAAAAATACAAAAGTGAACTTAGTTGGTGAAAAAAGTTACTTTGGCTATGTTGTTACTGAAATACAGTGGTGATTTATGCAGTTTTATAAAAAAGAGGTACGACGGGGTTTTTTATTTCTTCTATTCGTGTTTGTTTTTACTATGCTAATTGGACTCTCTTTGGATTGGGATGAATTTTATGATCCTGCATTTATACCGAATGCGCGCTTCGCTTTTATAGAATTTAAGTTACTACCAATTTTAACAGTGTTAATTATCTATATACTGTTGAAAAAATACAGAAACAATAACGACGTTAAAAGCCAATTTTTTACAGGAAGTAAACTCGTTAAAGGGTTTCTTTTTCTAATGTACCCATGTTTAATTTATATGTCGTTATGGTCTTTAAGCATAGTACCTATAAAATATATGGCAGTGCATAGGTTGGGAGAAATTTGGTCAAAAGAATATTTATTAACAAGCATAGGAGTATGTCGTAGTGATTACGGCAATCAATGTATTAAGCTAAATTTATTAGACTTATCAACCAAGAAAAACTATTCCATACGTTGGTACTTAGATACTAAAGAGCTACAAACACTTAAAAACAAGAAAATAAATTTAGTCGGTGAAAAAAGTTACTTTGGCTATCTTGTTAACGAAATACAATGGTAAAAACTAAAGGGAATTAAATGGACACTAATAATTTTAATGAGAGCATAAAGGGCTTTTTTTGGGGAGTTGGGTTTGTAATAGCAATGCTTGGTGGTATTAGTGTGTTCGCCCTAACAATCGCCGCTGATGTTGACAGTGGATTCAAAACAATGGTTTCAAATAAAGCATTAGAAACAAGTGATGAATTTAATAATGACTATAAACTTACTCTTTCTGAAATATACAAAGAAAAGGGTCAAGTAAGAATAGCGGCTGAATTAAAAAATATTACTAACGAGAGCATTTATACGGGAACCGTTATTGCTTCTACATTTGACGAAAGTGGTAAGTTTATTGGTAACTGTGTAGGCAAAAGCACAGACAGCTTTTTAGAACCTAGCGCAGTTAGCTATGTTGACATTAAATGCAATTTATTTAGATCACAAGCAAGCAAAGTTCACTCGACAAAGCTTAAAATTAAGTGGTTTTAGAGCATGTATTCGAGTTTTTTTAGAGTAATTATAGATGCCAAATAAGTTATTTAGTTGGGAACGTGGGCGACAAAAGTCAGGCTACGACAAAATGCTACTCTGCCGTATTTTCGCTCCGTTTAAGCTTGATGCCTACTTAATTAAATTCCCACAAGGGAGTGAAATAAAACCGCATACCGATAAAGTGAGAACTGGTAAGCACTTTAGACTTAACATTGTACTAAAACATGCGGTAGAAGGCGGTGAATTTATTTGTGAAAATCTGATAATAAATTACAGCCGTATTAAACTTTTTAGGCCTGATGTAGAACAGCACCAAGTATTAAAAATAAAAAAGGGACTCGTTATATTTTAAGCATAGGCTGGATTAAAAAATAGATTTGCGTAGGTTGGTTAGATACCAGAGCAACCTTTCTCTTACTGATAGCTGACCACTAATAGCTATCAGCTATAATTTACTTCCTAAACCTAATCCCAAACCCAGCAACACCCAGCAGCAACACAAATCCCCATACAAACTTATTGCCGTATTGGCTGTATACGCTGTCTCCTTGTATGAGCTTTATATTGGCTTTAAGTGTTGTTGCTTCAAACTGTGGCATAGTTTGGCGTGTTTGGCTTATGGGGTCATATACACCGCTTATACCGTTGTTGGTAACACGTACTAGTGGACGTTGTAGTTCTAGGGCGCGCATGCGTGCAATTTGCATATGCTGGTGGGGGCCAATAGAATCACCAAACCAAGCATCGTTGCTTACGGTAAATAGTAAATCAGAGTCGCTTTTGTAGTTACCCCGCACTAAATCGGCAAAGACTATTTCATAGCAAATAGCGGGCAGCAGGCTAAAGCCATTCGCACGTAAGTTATCTTGCACTTTATCACCGCGCGAGAACGATGACATAGGTAAATCAAATAACGGCGCTATGGGGCGGAGTATGTCTTCAAAGGGAACAAACTCTCCAATCGGCAGTAATTGGTGCTTTTGATAGCGGTTACTATCTAAGTAACGATAGTGGCCGTGTTCATCATTTTGCTCTTTGTTACCGACCACAATCAGGGTATTAAAAATGGTTTTAGTGTCGCGTTGGTAATCAACAATACCCGTTACTAGCGCGGTTTTATTAAATGAGGCGGCACTGTCTAAGCCTGCTAAGTATGAATCAGCAAGCGCTTCTATCTCAGGCACTGCGGCTTCAGGCCACACAATTAAATCGGCATCCCAGTGACTGCGCGTCATATCCTGATACTTACTCATGGTGGTCCAAAACTCACTAGGATCAAAGCGCAAGTGTTGTTTTATATTACCTTGTACAAGCAGCACAGACAGGTTTCTATCGGAGTAATTGGTTGTCTTTGTTAAGTGTGCGCCTGCGAAGGCAAGCAAAACCACAGTAGCGGTAACAACAGGCATTTTAAATTGTTTTTGGGTTAAGCTGTACAATGCAAACCCAATGGCAATACATAATAGCGTGAGCCCAAATTCACCAATAAAAGGAGCGAGGGCATTAAGTGGGCTATCAGTTTGTGTATAACCAAAGCTTAACCAAGGAAAACCAGTTAACAGCTTGGCACGCAAATATTCACTAATAGCAAAACAAGGGAGTAGTAGGGCGGCAAAGCTTATAGAGCCGCTCGAAAAGCGAGTGGTTGCCCACAGCGCCAACGCAGGAAATAACGCAAGGTAGCTGCACAGTAATACCATTAACGAAATGGAAGCGAACAGTGGCATACCGCCAAAGGTGGCGATAGAAACATGCACCCAACTTATACCGGCACCAAACCAACCTAGGCCAAATATAAAGCCATATTTAGCGGCGGTTTTAGCGTGTTTTTTTCCTGTGAGGTTTGCAGGGATACAAAAAAATAATGCGGCCAAACTAAAAAATACAATCGGCCAAATACCAAAAGGCTCGTAGCTAAAAGTTAAAACAAGGCCCGCAACTAGTGCGAGCCATGCTTTTTTATCTTTTGCTAGTAGGGTGGGGCTAGTTAGCAGTTTCTTCACTGTCGTTATCATCAGCCTTAGGAATGGTGACTTGCAGTTGCAATATACGACGATTATCAGAGTTAGTTACTTTAAACTGAAATCCTTCTATATCGATGGTTTCGCCACGACTCGGCATATGGCCAAAGGCATGCAATACAGTACCACCAATAGTGTCGGCGTCTTGTGAGCTGTAACCTGATTTAAAATGCTCGTTAAAGTCATCTACAGGGGTTAATGCCTGCACAACGTAAACATGCTTAGCCAGTTGACGAATATCTTGTTGTTCTTCTTCTTCATCGTGCTCATCTTCGATTTCGCCAACAATGATCTCAAGAATATCTTCAATGGTTACTAAACCCGATACACCGCCGTACTCATCAATTACAATCGCCATATGGTAGCGTTGCTGACGAAATTCATTAAGCAGGGTATCAACCCGTTTACTTTCAGGCACTACCATAGCAGGGCGTAAATAATCACGTAGCGATGGTAAATGCTCATCTTTATTTAAAATGAGGGGTAATAAGTCTTTTGCGAGTAAAATCCCTTCTACATGGTCTTTATCTTCACACACCACCGGAAAGCGAGAGTGGGTAGAGTCAACCATCATAGGTATATGCTCTTCAAGCGGGCTATCAATTTCCAAAGTGACCATTTGTGAGCGCGGGATCATAATATCTCGCACTTTAAGCTCAGACACACCAAGCACACCTTCAATCATTTCTTTGGTTTCAGGATCGATTACATCCCGCTCTTGGGCATCGGCAATTACCTCAACCAGCTCTTCTCTATTCTGGGGTTCCCCTTGCAACATGTGGGTTATACGGCCCAGCCAAGTCCTGCCAGAAGAACCCTGGCTAGATTGCGAGTTATCGTCGCTCATTACGTCTAATTGCTCCGTTTATTTAAATATCGTCCCGGTATGGGTCTGCTATGTTTAGTTCAGCAAGTAATTGCTTTTCTATACTTTCCATCTCTAACGCATCTTCACTCTTTATATGGTCAAATCCAAGTAAATGCAAGCATCCATGAATAACCATATGAGCAAAGTGGTCATGAAATGACTTTTCTTGCTCTTGCGCCTCAGCCAAAACAATGGCAGGGCAAATAATTAAGTCACCCACAAGTGGGATATCAATACCCGGTGGCGCTTCAAATTCAAACGATAATACGTTGGTAGGCTTATTTTTACCGCGGTAGTCATTATTGAGCTGTTGCGACTGTGCTTCATCGCTAATAACAATGGTCAGCTCAGACTCATCACGATATTGGCTAAGCACTTTATCGGCCCAGATGGCAAACTGCTCAAGGCTAGGTAAGTTGTCAAACTCACACGCTATTTGTAAATCAAGTTCTGTTTTCACGGTGTTACTCTTTAGTCGCAGGTTGCTCTTGAGCGGCGAGCGCTTCTTTGGCTTGTTGTTTCTCTAATCGCTTAAGACGCTCACGTTCATCGTTGCGCTCATAGGCTTCAACAATACGTGCTACCACAGGGTGGCGTACTACATCGTGCGATTTGAAAAAATTAAAGCTAATTTCATCAACGCCATCTAACACTTCAATAGCATGGCGAAGACCAGAGCGCGCACCACGAGGTAAATCAACTTGGGTTATGTCGCCGGTGATCACCGCTTTAGAATTAAAACCAATACGGGTTAAGAACATTTTCATTTGTTCTGTGGTGGTATTTTGGCTTTCATCTAAAATAATAAACGCATCATTAAGAGTACGGCCGCGCATATAAGCCAGTGGCGCAATTTCAATGATGTTTTTTTCAATCAGCTTTTCAACACGCTCAAAACCAAGCATCTCAAATAACGCATCGTAAAGTGGGCGTAAATAAGGGTCTATTTTTTGGCTTAAATCACCGGGTAAAAAGCCGAGTTTTTCACCCGCTTCAACTGCAGGGCGAGTGAGTAATATACGGCGAATTTCTTGGCGCTCTAGTGCATCAACTGCCGCTGCAACGGCAAGGTAGGTTTTACCTGTACCCGCTGGGCCAATACCAAAGGTAATGTCGTGGTGCAAAATATTAGCAACATATAAGCCTTGGTTATCGTTGCGAGGTTTAATAACGCCACGACGAGTTTTAATCATCATTTCTTTGCCATAAGCACTGTGTGCAACATCTTGCTCTAGTGTTTTAGACTCTGTGATGGCTAAATGCACGTTATCAGGCTCTATTTCGCCAATTTCTCCACGCACAGGCTGAGTATCAATATAAAGGTTTTTTAAGATCTCTACCGCGCCGGCGCTACTGTGTAGTTTACCGGTTACTTTGAAAAAGTTGTCACGATGAATAATTTCAACACCTAGACGGCGTTCAATTTGTTTGATGTTTTCGTCAAACGGGCCACATAATGAAGAAAGGCGTTTGTTGTCGGCAGGTTCTAAATAAATCTCTAATGTTTTTAACTGATTACTCAAAATTACTTCCTATTACAGTGCGCCAGCGTTAACTGGCGCAATGAATTTTTGCAACTAAGGTACGAAAGTAGCAACGCCAATTTCGTTAGCTGTCTCGGTTTTTTGCTCACTCGCTGCTTTAGTTAAAATAGCAGAAGGCGCAATTTCGCGGCGTAAGTTCATTTCTGATTCTGTACGAATTAAATCGCCACGTAAAGAGTTTGGTAGCGCCTCGGTAATACGTACATCAACAAACTGACCGATCACTGTGTGTGGGCCAACAAAGTTAACTACACGGTTGTTTTCAGTACGTCCACGTAGTTCCATTGGGTTCTTCTTAGAAGGACCTTCAACTAAAATACGTTGCTCGGTATCAAACATTTGGCGGCTAATTTGCTGCGCCATTTGTGTAATACGGTTTTGTAATAAGTACAGGCGCTCTTTTTTCTCTTGCTCGGTCACGTCATCTGGTAAATCGGCCGCTGGCGTACCTGGGCGTGCACTGTAAATAAAGCTAAAGCTCATATCAAAACCAATATCGTTGATAAGGTTCATGGTGGCTTCAAAATCGGCCTTGCTCTCACCTGGGAAACCTATGATGAAATCTGACGACATGCTTAGGTTAGGGCGAATTTTACGTAGCTTACGAATAGTTGATTTGTACTCAAGTGCAGTATGGCCGCGTTTCATTAAATTTAAAACACGGTCTGAGCCACTTTGTACTGGTAAATGTAAGTGATCAACTAGCTCAGGTACATCGGCATACGCATCAATAATGTCAGGCGTAAACTCAACGGGGTGTGAAGTGGTGTAACGAATACGGTCGATTCCGTCAATTGCGGCTACTAAACGAATCAGGTCTGAGAAATAGCAAATTTCACCATCGTGTGTATCACCACGGTACGCATTTACGTTTTGACCTAATAGGTTTACTTCACGTACGCCTTGCTCGGCTAACTGTGCAACTTCTAATAGTACGTCATCAACAGGGCGGCTTACTTCTTCACCACGAGTGTAAGGCACAACACAGAAAGTACAGTATTTAGAACAACCTTCCATAATTGATACAAACGCAGAAGGGCCTTCCGCTTTTGGCTCTGGTAAGCGGTCAAATTTTTCAATCTCAGGGAATGAAATATCAACAACTGATGACCCTTTGTTACCTTGCACTTGTTTAATCATTTCAGGTAAACGGTGCAAAGTTTGTGGACCAAAAATAACATCTACAAACGGCGCACGTTGGCGAATTGAATCACCTTCTTGCGATGCAACACAGCCGCCTACACCAATAATAAGGTCTGGTTTGTCATCTTTTAATAACTTCCAACGGCCTAGTTGGTGGAATACTTTTTCTTGGGCTTTTTCACGAATTGAACAGGTGTTAAGTAAGATAACATCAGCATCAGCAGCTTCTTCAGTTAGCTGATAGCCGTTGGTAGCATCTAGAAGATCAGCCATTTTCTGAGAGTCGTATTCGTTCATCTGACAACCCCAGGTTTTAATATGCAGCTTTTTGCTCATTGAAATATAGCCTCGTGTTCAATTCGATAGTGGCACAAACATGTGCTAGAAACAGGTATAAGTGGCGTAACTATTAAAATTTCGCTCGACTTAAAGGACGCGTATTTTAGCTGGATACACGCTCAAAACCAAGTATAGATTTCATGTTTGTGATCTGAAATCAATATAGTATGGGTTTAATAAGAGAATTAAGCGAAGCGCTCACACTGAGCAAACTAATTACGATACAATCGAAGCAGAGTTAAGTCAGAATTAAAATGATGAAAAACATGGCTAAAAATAATGTAATTATAGTAGGGGGTGGCATGGTTGGTGCCGCCATGGCTATTAAATTAGCGCAACAAGGCAAAGCCGTACGTGTTATTGAAAAACACCCAATAGACACATCACAGGTACTTAGTAGTGGTGATGTTGATATACGTGTTTCGGCTATTAACCGCTTTTCTGAAAAACTGCTTGATCAGCTCGGTGCAATGCCATTACTACGAGCAAATAGATTGGCTCCCTATGAACAATTAGAGACCTTTGAGCGTGGTAACGATCATTTATTATTTGATTGTCATGCTATTAATACCACCCATTTAGGTCATTTAATTGAAAATAAGCTAATTCAAGCCAGTTTATGGCAGCAATTTGAGCAACATAATATTGAAATGATTAATCCTTCATCGGCTTTAACAGCAATAGAGCAGAACCCTGATAGCATTACCTTGCACTATAACGAGCAAAACTATACGGCCGATTTAGTCATTGCAGCAGATGGTGGACAATCACAATTACGCAGTAAAGCCAATATTGGCATAACAGGCTGGCAATATCAGCAGCATTGTATGGGCGTATTAATAAAACTAGACGCCCCACAACAAGTAAAAACATGGCAGCAGTTTACACCTTCGGGGCCTGTTGCGTTTTTACCTATGCAAGCACCTTACGCAAATTTAATTTGGTATGACGATGCAAATACCCTCAAAGCATTTAAAGCCCTACAACCTAGCGCATTAAAAGCTCATATTATTGAAAAGTTTCCAAAGCTTGCTGGTGATTTTGAAGTACAAAGCCATGCTATATTTCCTTTAGCAAGGCAGCATGCCAATAATTATTCACAAGGCAGACTTGTTTTAGTAGGCGATGCGGCGCACACCATTAACCCCTTGGCAGGACAGGGCGTTAATTTAGGTTTTCAAGATGTGGCTGCATTAGCTGAAGTGTTGCGTACAGCAGATGATGTAGGTTGCCCGCTAATGCTTCAAGAGTACGAGCGTAGTCGTCGTAACGCCAATTTATTAATGATGAGTATGATGGATGCTTGCTACTTTGGTTTCTCAAACCAAATAGCCCCGTTAAAATGGGCGCGTAGCACGTTTTTAAAGTTAGCCAATAATGCAGGGCCGGTAAAAAATTGGGTATTAAAATACGCAATAAGCGGTGAGCTTAGTTAATAATAGTTAATAATAGTTAATAATACCAATCCGCAATAATACTTAATCATTTTGAGGGGCTAAACGTGTCGCTACCTGTGTTAAAAAATACTCATTTAGAACAACTAAATAGCGAATTTTTTGCCTAGCTATCAACACGTTTTTCCACCCTCAAAATAGCTCACTTAATTAAGCGAATTGGTATAAAAGGCTCAAATTTGGGTCTTTTTTTATGCCGGTAAAAAAATTATGTTGATTTATAAAGCTAGAGGAAAAGATATAAATTAATGGATTTAGCAAGTCGTAGAACAGAGTAATCAAGGAAGTGTGCAAATTGGCTGGGATACCAGGATTTGAACCTGGGAATGCCAGGATCAAAACCTGGTGCCTTACCGCTTGGCGATATCCCAACTCTAAATTTGGATGAGTTTTAGTTCTAGTTAAGAACATGGTGCGGAAGGAGAGACTTGAACTCTCACATCCTAAGATACTGGAACCTAAATCCAGCGCGTCTACCAATTCCGCCACTCCCGCAGTTCTTATTCTTATACAACATTCTTTGGTAGAAGAAGTTGGCTGGGATACCAGGATTTGAACCTGGGAATGCCAGGATCAAAACCTGGTGCCTTACCGCTTGGCGATATCCCAACTAAGAAATTGCTGATATTTTAATTCTTATCAAAGAATATGGTGCGGAAGGAGAGACTTGAACTCTCACATCCTAAGATACTGGAACCTAAATCCAGCGCGTCTACCAATTCCGCCACTCCCGCATCGAGTATGCAGGTAATACTGTTTTGGAACCTAAATCCAGCGTCTAATTCAAGACAACTGCCAATTCCGCCACTCCCGCATTATCACTTTGAATTAATCAAAGAAATGGTAGTTATTTTAAACTCTTCATTGAGTTGCAATTTAACTCTTGCAGAGCCACTTCTATAAAAGAAATGGTGGCTAAGACGGGATTTGAACCTGTGACCCCATCATTATGAGTGATGTGCTCTAACCAGCTGAGCTACTTAGCCATTGTTGGCTGGGATACCAGGATTTGAACCTGGGAATGCCAGGATCAAAACCTGGTGCCTTACCGCTTGGCGATATCCCAACAATAACAATTGATAGTTTTAATTCTTATCAAGAATATGGTGCGGAAGGAGAGACTTGAACTCTCACATCCTAAGATACTGGAAC
This sequence comes from Pseudoalteromonas sp. BSi20439, assembly GCF_000241165.1. Classification (NCBI taxonomy): domain Bacteria; kingdom Pseudomonadati; phylum Pseudomonadota; class Gammaproteobacteria; order Alteromonadales; family Pseudoalteromonadaceae; genus Pseudoalteromonas; species Pseudoalteromonas sp. BSi20439. The sequence goes on along the minus strand of NZ_BADW01000186.1, from coordinate 39,647 downwards.
CTAAATCCAGCGCGTCTACCAATTCCGCCACTCCCGCATTATCACTTTGAATTAATCAAAGAAATGGTAGTTATTTTAAACTCTTCATTGAGCAACAAAAAATAAATGGTGGCTAAGACGGGATTTGAACCTGTGACCCCATCATTATGAGTGATGTGCTCTAACCAGCTGAGCTACTTAGCCATCTTTTTTGTTAACACTTCATCGCTGAGTGCGGGGCGTATTATGCTGATATGCCCCAAATTCGTCAACACCTTTTTTGCAAAAAAACACTTAAGTTGGTTTGTTTGCAGGAAAAATAGGCTAACAGGCTACTTTTTAATTAAAACGTTGCTTTTTTAACACTCTTTGTGAGCTTTGTATTGTAATTTTGGCTTTGCCTTACAATTCTAAGCCTATAGTAAGGGTAGACTAATTATTACTTTTATTCGGCTGAAAAATAAAAAGGCTCGTAAAAACGAGCCTTTAAAAACAATGAGCCACTTAACGTGGTGCAATGTTTAATTATACGTTGAACAAGAAGTTCATTACATCGCCATCTTTAACAATGTATTCTTTACCTTCTTGGCGCATTTTACCTGCTTCTTTTGCACCGCTTTCACCTTTAAATGCAATAAAGTCATCAAAAGCAATTGTTTGTGCGCGGATAAAGCCACGTTCAAAGTCGGTATGAATTTTCCCTGCTGCTTGTGGTGCAGTTGCACCCACTGGGATAGTCCATGCACGTACTTCTTTTACACCCGCAGTAAAGTAAGTTTGCAAATGTAGTAGCTCATAGCCACCACGAATAACAAGGTTAAGTCCTGGCTCTTCAAGACCTAGGTCAGCCATAAACTCTAATTTGTCTTCTTCGTCAAGCTCAGATAGCTCAGATTCGATAGCTGCACACACAGGCACAACAACCGCATCTTCAGCGGCGGCTATTTCACGGACACGATCAAGTAGTGGGTTATTTTCAAATCCGTCTTCAGCCACGTTAGCAATATACATAGTTGGCTTAATAGTTAAGAAGTTAATAGGCGCAATGGCTGCTTTTTCTTCTTTTGTTAGCGCTAAAGAACGTAAAGTTAAGCCTTCATCAAGATGCACTTTTACTTTTTCAAGTACCGCATTTTGCTCTTTAGCGTCTTTATCGCCACCTTTTGCTTTTTTTGCATTACGGAACATTGCTTTATCAGCACTGTCCATATCAGCAAGAACTAGCTCGGTGTTGATCACGTCAATATCGTCAGCAGGGTCGATAGTACCAGCAACGTGAATAACGTTTTCATCTTCAAAACAACGAACTACATGGCCAATCGCATCTGTTTCACGGATATTTGCTAAAAACTGATTGCCTAGGCCTTCACCTTTCGATGCACCTTTAACTAAACCTGCAATATCCACAAATTCCATACTGGTTGTAAGAATACGTTGTGGGTTAACAATTTTAGCAAGTTCGTCTAGGCGAGGATCTGGCACCGGTACCACACCTGTATTAGGTTCAATGGTACAAAAAGGAAAGTTAGCGGCTTCAATACCCGCTTTAGTCAATGCATTGAAAAGTGTTGATTTACCAACATTAGGCAAGCCAACGATGCCACATTTAAAACCCATAGTAAGATACCTTGTTTAGATTCGTTTAATACGTGCGACCGTATACCCAAAAATTAGGGTTTAAACGAATGTAGTCTGTTTTGTGCTTTTAACACACCGTCTTTAGCAAGTATTTCCATACAACGAACTGCTTCATCAACTGCGGCATCCATTTTTTCTTGATCGTCCTTGGCTGCTTTACCAAGCACCCAACCGGTGACCATTTCGCGATGTCCTGGATGACCTACACCTATGCGTAAGCGCATAAAGTCTTTTTGATTTGCCATTTTTGCAATAATGTCTTTTAAGCCATTATGACCGCCATGTCCGCCGCCTTTTTTTAATTTAGCAACGCCCGGGTCTAAATCCAATTCATCATGGGCAACAAGTATGTCTTCCACGGGGATTTTAAAAAAATTGGCTAAACTACTCACCGCTTTGCCACTTAAGTTCATGTAAGTGGTGGGGATCAGTAATTTGAATTCTTTGCCTTGAATAATCACTTTGCCAGTAAGGCCGTGATATTTAGGGTCGTGTTTTAGCGTGCAGTTGTAGCGTGCAGCGAGTTCTTGAATGAACCAAGCACCTGCGTTGTGGCGTGTATTTGCGTATTCGGGGCCTGGATTAGCCAGGCCCACAAGCATTTGAATAGAATTCAAGGTGCGAGACCTTAAATATTATTCTGCAGCGTCTGAAGCGTCGTCTTCAGTTGGAGCTGCTTTGTTAGCTTTGATAGTAACGATAGACTGATCGTGGCCTTCGCCTTTACCAAGCTCAACAGATTGAACACCTTTAGGGAACGCAAGATCTGTAAGGTGGATTGAATCACCAGCAACAAGATCAGATACGTCTACTTCGATGAATTCTGGAAGTGACTTAGGAAGACAAGAAATCTCAACTTCAGTTAACTGGTGAACAACAGTTGCACCTAACTTAGTTACTTTCTCTTCACCGATGAAGTGTAAAGGAACCTTAGTTACTAGTTTATGAGCTGCGTCTACACGTTGGAAATCAAGGTGAGTAAGCTTAGGCTTGAAAGGGTGACGTTGGATATCTTTTAAGATTGCTTCAACTTTCTCGCCACCTACATTTAATGTAAGGATGTGAGTGTAAAAGCCTTCGTCTTCTTGTGCTTTGATCATATCTTTATGAGCAAAAGTAAGCGATACCGCTTCTTTATCAGCTCCATAAAGGATTGCCGGCACTTTGTCTTCGCGACGTAGGCGGCGGCTCGCACCAGTACCAGTTTCTACGCGAAGTTCAGCGTCATAAGTATAAGTTGTGTTAGACATGATGTCTCCAATAATTAAAAGTGTTAGGGCCTTTGCGACCAAGGTCCCTAGCCAAAAGGCGCGCTATCATACCACTGCGGGTTTATAAAATAAACATCGCTTACAAAAAAAGCGCCAAAAGGCGCTTTTATACTCATTAATGTTTAACTTTAGTGTTCAAACATTGCCGAGATAGATTCTTCGTTGCTAATGCGACGAATAGTCTCTGCTAACATATCTGCAAGCGTTAATACTTTAACAATATCAAGCGCTTTTAGTTCGTCAGACAGTGGAATTGAGTCAGTTACAATCACTTCGTCAATCACAGAGTTACGTAAGTTTTCTGCAGCTGTACCAGAAAGAATAGGGTGAGTAGCGTAAGCAAATACACGTTTAGCACCATGCTCTTTAAGGGCTTCAGCTGCTTTACACAATGTACCACCGGTATCAATCATGTCATCAACAATAATACAATCGCGGCCTTCAACGTCACCAATAATGTGCATTACTTGAGAAACGTTAGCTTGAGGGCGACGTTTATCGATAATTGCTAAGTCGGTATCGTTTAATAGTTTTGCAATTGCACGGGCACGCACCACGCCACCAATATCAGGTGATACAACAACCACGTCATCAAAGTCGCGGTTTTTCATATCTTCTAATAGTACAGGGCTACCAAATACGTTATCCACTGGTACATCAAAGAAGCCTTGGATTTGCTCAGCGTGTAAATCAACCGTAAGAACGCGGTCAACACCTACACTTGATAAGAAATCCGCAACCACTTTAGCTGTAATTGGTACACGGGCAGAACGTACGCGACGATCTTGACGAGCATAACCAAAATAAGGGATAACAGCAGTGATACGACCGGCAGATGCACGGCGTAACGCATCAACCATAACGATAAGTTCCATCAGGTTATCGTTAGTAGGGGCACAGGTTGATTGCAAGATAAAAACATCCGAGCCACGAACATTTTCATTAATTTGAACACTGATCTCACCGTCACTAAAACGGCCAACAACAGCATCGCCTAATTCAATATATAAACGTTTTGCAACTTTTTGAGCTAGGTCAGGTGTTGCGTTACCAGCGAAGAGCTTCATGTCAGGCACGGTAGGGTTCCTCAGGCACTGAATTTTTGGACTAACTTACATTGAGTGAACAAAGTAGGTTAACTTATGATTACTTGTACGTTACTTCATTTATCAATGATGGCGGCTAACTCCGTATGAGCAGGAGAGGTACTAACGCTGGATGCGATAAAACCCTGCCAAGTATGGGGGAGGTTAGCAAGTACATCTTGTGCTTGAACTTGGCTAGCAAATTCAACAAAACAACATGAACCTGTTCCGGTCATCTTTGATGGGGCGTATTTTAGCAACCACTGCAGGGTTTTTTCAACCTCGGGGCACAGCTTTTTCACTAAAGGCTCACAATCGTTGGTTAAAATTTGCTGTTGCCAGTCGCCAGAAAGTTTTGGCGTATCACGTTTTAAATCAGGGTGAGTAAATATTTGTGCTGTGCTGACATGTTGATTTGGGAAGACAACACAATACCACTTTGGCGGCAGTTCTAGGTACTCTAATTGCTCGCCAATGCCATGTGCTATGGCACTTTTACCTTTAATGAATACAGGCACATCAGCACCGAGTTTCAGGCCTAAATCAGCCAGTTCATCTAAAGATAGGGCTGTATTCCAAAGCGTATTAAGGGCTAAAAGTGTTGATGCGGCATCGGATGAACCGCCTCCAACACCTCCACCCATGGGTAAGCGTTTAGTTAAATTTATTTTTGCACCCATATCCACTTTACAGTGGGTTTGTAATAATAACGCCGCTTTGTAAATCAAATTGTCGGTTAGCGCAATGCCATTGGTGTCGCCGCTAATGCTAATATGAGTATCCGTGCTTAGTTTAAAATGGAGCTCGTCACCATAATTTAAAAACGTAAACAGAGTTTCTAATTCATGGTAGCCATCATCACGGCGGCCATTAATGTGTAAAAATAAATTAAGCTTAGCTGGGGCAATCAGCGAAAATTCAGTGTGAGTATGCATAGTTAGTTAAACTGCCAGTCATAGAGTTTGATTTTAATTTTAATCTTTTCATGGGTTAAGGTTAAAGCATTCGGTAACCAAAAACCGTATTTTTGGACGTAACTTGTGTAACTTATTTGCCACTTTTTGCCATTATCATCAAACCATAACACGCTTTTAGCACGCCCTAACTGATCAATTTCTAGGGTGTGATCGTCAATGGTAGCTTTTAACCATGGGCCTGCGTTATTAACCGGTAAAGTAAACCCTGTTAAACGTTGTAAAAGTGCACTGGCGTTACTATCAAAATACGGTTGGTCATCAAAGATTAATTCGGCGCCGACTGCGGTTTGTTTAAGCGATAAAATCCGTGTGCCAATAAACGTGGTTAACACTAAATAATTACTATTTTGTGTTTGTTGCCAATTTAAGTTGGCAGATTGGCGCTCATCTGGGCTAATAAACGCAAGTTTACCGTCTACTTGCCAAGTTTTTTGCTCGCCAAGGCGCAACTTCCAGTCTTTGTAAGGCTCTGTTTTGTAATTGTTTTTACTTGCGCAGCCGGTTAAAAATACAAATAGCAGTGTTAAAATCAAATATTGTCGAGTCAAATGTTGTTCCTTACTTTCCATATTCCTGAGATTTTTGATAAAATTGCCGCCTATGTAGTAGGGCTCAGCAATATTTGGCAGATATGACCATAATAGCACTTGGTATTAATCACAAAACCGCATCCGTAGATTTACGAGAAAAAGTGGCCTTTTCGCCTGAGCAAATTTCAGAGGCGCTACAACAATTAAGTGGCCATGCCGACTTTAATGAGGCGGTTATTGTCTCTACCTGTAATCGCACTGAGGTGTATTGTAGCCTTGCGCAGCAAAATTCCCAAACATTGTTGCAATGGTTAGCCAGTTTCCATGGTTTAGATGAACATGAACTGAGTAAAAACATTTATTGTTATGAAGACGGCGCAGCAATAAATCATTTAATGCGTGTAGCTTGTGGGCTTGACTCATTAGTATTAGGCGAGCCACAGATTTTAGGGCAAATAAAGCAAGCGTATAATAGTGCAAAAACCCACGATGCGGTGGGCGTTACTTTTGATCGTTTGTTTCAAAAAACCTTTTCAGTGGCAAAAGAAGTACGCACCGAAACCAATATTGGCGCGAGTGCGGTATCGGTCGCATTTGCTGCGGTTAATCTTGCAAAGCACATTTACGGCAAGTTAGACAAAACCAAGGTGCTATTAATTGGTGCCGGTGAAACCATTGAGCTGGTAGCAAAACATCTATACCAAAATGAACCGCAAAAAATAACCGTAGCTAATAGAACAATTGAACGCGCTCGCGGCTTAGCTGATGAAGTATCAGCAGATGTTATTGCTTTGGCACAATTACCTGAACGATTACACCAAGCCGATATTGTTATTAGCTCCACTGCCAGTACTTTGCCTATTATTGGTAAAGGGGTAGTAGAACAAGCACTAAAACAACGCCGTTATAAGCCAATGTTATTTATAGATATTGCTGTGCCGCGCGACATTGAGAGTCAAGTAGGTGAGCTTGACGACGCTTACTTATATTCGGTTGATGACTTACAAACGATTGTTAGCGAAAACATGGCAGCGCGTGAGCAAGCGGCAGAGCAAGCACAAATTATTATTAGTGAGCGCACCAAAGAGTTTTTTATGTGGCTGCGTTCACTAGATTCAGTGGATTTAATTCGCCACTACCGTAATGATGTACAAACAACAAAAGCAGAGCTTGTAGATAGGGCGATTAGCCAGCTAAATACAGGTAAAAATGCAGAAAAAGTAATATTAGAGCTAGCCAATAAATTAACCAATCGCTTAATGCACGCGCCTACCCGTGCCATCCAAGATGCAGCGAAAAAAGGTGAAGTGGCTCAGTTAAATCAATTGAAAAAAATGTTAGGTATAGATCAGGAATAACAGTTAAATGAAAGAGTCCGTTTATCGTAAATTAGAAACCTTAGTTGAGCGCTATGAAGAAGTACAAGCGCTGCTAAGTGACCCATCGGTCATTAGTGATCAAAACCGCTTTCGTACTCTTTCAAAAGAATACTCTGAGCTTGAAGAAGTGGTAAAAACATTTTTAGCGTACCAGCAAGCGCAAGAAGATTTGAGCAGTGCTGAAGAAATGCTTAAAGATTCAGACCCTGAAATGCGTGAAATGGCACAAGAAGAATATAAAGAAGCAAAAGCACAGATTTCGACTTTAGAAGACGATATTCAAGTTCTGATGCTGCCTAAAGATCCGAAAGACAATAACAACGTGTTTTTAGAGGTTCGCGCTGGAACGGGTGGCGATGAAGCGGCTATTTTTGCTGGTGACTTATTCAGAATGTACAGCCGTTACGCAGAAACAAAAAAATGGAAAGTAGAAGTTGTCACCACCAACGAAGGTGAACACGGTGGTTATAAAGAAGTAATTGCTAACATCAGCGGTGAAGGTGTTTACGGGCAATTAAAGTTTGAATCAGGCGTGCATCGTGTACAACGTGTCCCTGAAACTGAGTCTCAGGGCCGTGTACATACCTCAGCATGTACTGTAGCTGTTATGGCTGAAGTACCAGAAGCAGAAGCCATCGAAATCAATACTGCTGATATTAAAGTTGATACCTTTAGAGCATCGGGCGCGGGTGGTCAGCACGTTAATAAAACCGACTCTGCCATTCGCATTACCCATTTACCTACGGGTGTAGTGGTTGAGTGTCAAGATGAGCGCTCTCAGCATAAAAACCGTGCTAAAGCGATGTCGGTATTGGCTGCACGCCTTCAGCAAGCTGAAGATGAAAAGCGTCATGCTGCTGAAGCATCAGAGCGTCGTAACTTAGTGGGCAGCGGTGATCGTTCTGAGCGTATTCGTACCTACAATTATCCACAAGGTCGTATTACCGATCACCGTATTAACCTAACACTATATCGTCTTAATGAAGTGGTAGCGGGTGACTTAGGTGCCGTTGTTGAGCCACTAATGCAAGAGCATCAAGCCGACTTACTTGCAGCAATGGGCGACGATTAATCGTGAACCCCACTGTTGAAAACGCTATTGCTACAGGTGCTAATTTATTAGCATCAAGTAGTGATAGCGCAAAGTTAGATGCACAAGTATTACTGCTCAATATTTTACAAAAACCACGAAGTTATTTATTTACTTGGCCTGAAAAACAGCTCACAGATGAGCAGTATCAGGCATTTCAACATGCTTGTGAACGTCGCTTACAAGGCGAACCCGTTTCGCACATTACCGGGTGCCGTGAATTTTGGAGTTTGCAACTTGAAGTGAACCCAACAACACTCATCCCTCGACCTGATACAGAAACCTTAGTTGAGCTTGCGCTTGAATGCGAAGTGCCTAAAAACGCGAAAGTACTTGATTTAGGTACGGGTACCGGGGCAATAGCACTGGCGCTAGGGAGTGAAATGCCTACTTGGGATATTACGGCTGTTGATCGTATTGATGACGCGGTGGCGTTGGCCAAGCGCAACCAACAACGTTTAGCGATAAATAATGTCACTGTTGAGCAAAGTAACTGGTTCAGTGCGTTAAAAAACAAAAAATTTGATCTAATTGTAACCAATCCACCCTATATAGAACATGACGATGTACACTTATATCAAGGCGACGTACGCTTTGAACCTTTGTCTGCATTAGTTGCAGATGATGCAGGAATGGCTGATATTAAACAAATAATTACACAATCACGTGACTATTTACACGCAAGTGGCTATCTTTTAATTGAACACGGATTTGAGCAAAGTGCAGCTGTTCGTCATATTTTCAATCAAATGGCGTTTATAAATGTAAGCACAGTGAAAGATCTTGGTAATAACGACCGCGTAACGTTCGGACAATGGCCCTAAATAATTTAAAATAGCTCCGTTGTTTGTTTGCATATGGTTTAAGGAATTCTATGTGATGGAAGATTTTTTATTTTCAAATGAACAACCACCTGAAGTAGCAAGTGAAGAGCAAGGGACATGGAAAGTTTTAATAGTTGATGATGAGCCAGAGGTTCATGCTGTAACCCGCTTAGCGTTAAGTGACTTTAAATTCCAAGATAAACGTTTGGAATTTATTAGCGCTTACTCAGGTGCAGAGGCAAAAAAGTTAATTGATGATCATCCTGATGCAGCCATCATCCTACTTGATGTTGTAATGGAAACAGATGACGCCGGTTTGCAAGTCGCGAAGTACATACGCGATACCGTTAAAAATAATTACATTCGTATCATTTTACGTACTGGGCAACCGGGGCAAGCGCCTGAACGCCAAGTTATTGTGAATTACGACATAAATGACTACAAATCAAAAACAGAACTCACCGCACAAAAACTATTCACCGTGATGATGGCTAGTCTTTGCTCGTATCGAGATATTATTTCTATTGAGCAGTCACGTGAGGGGCTAGAAAAAATAATTACCGCCTCTCGCAATATTTTTGCCACTCATTCAATGGATAACTTTATTGAGGGGGTGATGCAGCAGCTAACGTCCTTACTTAACGTGGCCGACGAAGCTATGTACGCCACCACCTTAGTTGCGCAAAATCCGTCAGAGGAATTAAATAAAAAACTGATTGTTTGCTCTGGCACTGGTGATTTTGCGAAGCGCGAAGGGGAAGAGCTCGAAACAGTACTGGCAGAAGATCAATTGCAAGCGTGCCAAGAAGCCCTAGCCAACAAAGCAATTGTTTACAGAGATGACTATTTGTTTGCCTACTGCAGTAGTAAGTTTAATCATAATTCGATGTTATTTGTATCCGGTGTGCCATCTAAACTGACGGATACGCAACGAAATTTAATTGAAATTTTTTCTCAAAATGTGCAGTTGGCATTTGAAAATGTACAATTACATACTGAAGTTGAAGCCACCCAACAAGAACTTGTTTATCGTTTAAGTGAAGCGGTTGAACAGCGCTCATGTGAAACGGGTAATCACGTAAAGCGGGTTGCTTATATTTGTTATGAGTTGGCATTAGGGTATGGATTATCTGAAGAGCAAGCGAATTTAATTCGTTTTGCATCGCCTTTACATGATGTGGGAAAAATAGGTATTCCAGATGCTATTTTAAATAAGCCTGGTAAGTTAAATAGCGATGAATGGGAAATTATGAAAACCCACGCAGGCAAAGGCTACGCCATTTTAAAAGATTCACCGCGTAAAATAGTCAGTGCAGGGGCGTTAATTGCACAGCAACATCACGAAAAGTGGGATGGTTCTGGTTACCCTTGCGGCTTAAAAGGCGAGCGTATCGATATTTTTGCTCGCATAGTGGCATTGGCAGATGTTTATGATGCACTGCGCCATAAACGTTGTTATAAAGGTGCGTGGACGCTTGAAGAAGCGGTTGCGGAGATCAATGCAAATAAAGGCACGCATTTTGATCCTAAACTTGTTGATGTATTCAATGATAAACTTGAAGAACTTGAGGCGGTACTTTTACGCTTTCCTGATAAAACACATAACTAAACAGAAGTAACAATACACATGGATTATTTAGCATTAAAACATACGCACATGGTAATTGCGCTAGTGAGTATTATTTTATTTTACGTACGTTCTTTTTCTCGCATGGGCAGTGGTAGCCTTGCTAAAAATAAAGTGGTTTTTATTGGTAGCCACAGTATAGACACTTTACTAATCATCTCGGCTATTACTTTAATGGCCATGGCTAAAATAAATCCATTAGAGCAACTTTGGTTATTAGAAAAAATTGTGCTGGTGGTTGTTTATATCGCTGTTGGGATTATTAGTGCTAAGCAAACCACGACATTACCTAAGGTCATCTTTTTAGTGTTTAACACTGCGGTTATCTTAGCTATCGGCTTTTTAGCAACTGCTAAAGCCCCGCTATTGTTATAATTAACAATATTTGTTTAAGCTTTGCACCCAAGGTGCAAAGCTTACCTCTTTAATTCATTTCTGATTATTGGTATCTAGCCTTAAAATTAGGTAAACTACGTGTTCGTTTTCTAGAATGTTGTAGTATGAATGACCACCCTCGGGTTTGATGAACACGATGAATCTTATATAGAAGATGCCTACGATGATTTTTTGCCACCGGCTATATATCGTTGTATTAAAGCAGAAGCTAAATGGGACCCTCAAATAGACTTAACACCAAGTCTTAAAATACTGACTGCGTTTGAGCAACAAATAGAGGCTATTTGTTCGCAAACACGCGATCCGCATGATCGTTTAGAACAATTACTTGATTGTTTTTACAGTCAGTGGTTATTTAGTGCGTCAAGCTTGAAAGTACCTGAGTACAAGCTAAATAGCATTAGTTACACCTTGTCTATGCGCAGTGGTACCCCCACCACCTTAGCTATTTTGTTATGCCATTTTTTACAGCACGCAAAACTTGATGCCAGTGTAAGTATAACTCAAGGCGAAGTGGGCATTCACGTCGCAATGAGCGATGATGAAGGGTATATTGTTGAGCCTAGCAGTGGTCAACAAAGCTGGTACATCATTCCTGAAAACAGCAACGAAGATAATGCACAAGAGCAAGAGCCTCTCGAACTTATTTTTGAAGACGAAGTATATAAATTATTTTTAGCGCAACAAAAATGGTCTTTCATCAGTGAGAACAAATTTGGTCATGCGTTAACTTGCGTTGATTTGTTAATGGAAATGCTAGGGGATGATCCCTATGAGCGACGCGACAGAGGCTATTTACTAAATCAGCTTGGCTGCCCTAAAATGGCACGAGATGATTTACAATTTTTTGTTGATGAGTGTCCCGACGACCCTGCGATAGAAGTCATCCAACACCAAATCGAAGAACTTGAAGATAATCATAAAACCCACCATTAAAAATAAAAATAGGAAACGTTATGGCTGATCCCCAAACTGCGTTGATTACCAATGATGCTGTAGTGCTTGGTTTACTGGCGATTATTTTAGGCTTTATTTTTAAAACCTCGTCTAGTCAGCGTCCAGGGCTTGTAGCATTTTACAAATATGTGCCTGCACTATTGCTATGCTATTTTTTACCATCGTTATTAAATACCTTTGGTATTGTTGATGGCTCGCAGTCGAGTGTTTATTACGTTGCTTCGCGGTATTTATTACCTGCGTGTTTAATCTTATTAACCATTAGCATTGATTTAAGAGCGATTATTAATCTGGGCCCTAAAGCATTAATCATGTTCTTAACAGGAACCGCAGGCATTGTGATTGGTGGCCCATTAGCTATTTTAATCATGAGTGCCGTATACCCTGAAGCAGTGGGGGGTCATGGCCCTGATGCTGTTTGGCGCGGGATGACAACTATTGCGGGCAGCTGGATTGGCGGTGGCGCAAACCAAGCATCTATGAAAGAGATGTTCGAAGTTGGCGGTGATATTTTTTCTGCGATGGTCACTGTTGATGTGATTGTGGCTAATTTATGGATGGCAGTATTATTATTAATGGCGGCTAACCATAAAGCGATTGATGCCAAAGCGGGAGCCGATACCACTGCGATTGAAGATTTGAAGCAACGTGTTGAAAAGTACCATGCAGAGCATGCCCGTATGCCAACGCTGAATGATTACATGATGATTATTGCTATTGCCTTTGGTATTACAGGTCTAGCACATTTTTGTGCTGATATTTTAGGGCCCTTCTTTGCCAACAATTATGCATGGGCAAAAGAATACAGCCTAAATAGTAAGTTCTTCTGGCTTATTGTTATATCTACCACTATCGGTATTAGTCTATCGTTCACTAAAGTGCGTCATATCGAAGCCTTTGGCTCGTCTAAAGTGGCATCTGCCTTTTTATATATTTTAGTGGCATCGATTGGCCTGCATATGAATGTGATGGCGATTTTTGATTCACCAATGTATTTTGTGATTGGTGCGATTTGGATGCTAACTCACGCTGGCTTAATGCTGATTGTTGCTAAACTAATTAAAGCGCCGTTATTTTATATGGCTGTTGGCTCTCAGGCCAATGTAGGGGGCGCTGCTTCAGCACCTGTTGTTGCCGCTGCGTTTCACCCATCACTGGCACCGGTAGGTGTATTATTAGCAGTACTTGGCTATGGTGTAGGTACATATATGGCGTATATTTGTGGATTAATGATGCAAGCAGTTGCACCATAAGGAATTAAAATGAACAACCAAGTTATAAATATTAATCAAATAGAACTGGCAAATAATAAACCCTTTGTTTTATTTGGTGGCATGAACGTGCTGGAATCTCGTGATTTAGCGATGCGCATAGCTGAGCATTATGTTGAAGTAACCACTAAGCTCAATATTCCTTATGTATTTAAGGCGTCATTTGATAAAGCAAATCGCTCGTCCATTAATTCTTACCGCGGTCCGGGCATGGAAGAAGGTTTAAAAATATTTGAAGAGATTAAAAACACCTTTAATATTCCTTTGATCACTGACGTGCATGAACCTCACCAAGCAGCACCAGTTGCAGAAGTTGTTGATGTTATTCAGTTACCTGCGTTTTTGGCACGTCAAACAGACTTAGTTGTCGCAATGGCTAAAACCGGCGCCATTATTAATGTTAAAAAGCCTCAGTTTTTAGCCCCGCATGAAATGCGTCATATCATTACTAAATTTAATGAAGCCGGCAACAATAATGTGGCCTTGTGTGAACGTGGCTCGAGCTTTGGTTATAACAACTTAGTGGTTGATATGCTGGGCATGGATGACATGAAAACCATGGCGCCCGTTATATTTGACGCCACTCATGCGCTACAACGTCCTGGCGGTCGAGCTGATTCAGCCGATGGTCGTCGTGCTCAAGCAGCAGAACTGGCTCGTAGTGGCATGGCACTGGGTATTGCAGGCTTATTTATTGAGGCACACCCAAATCCAAATGAAGCAAAATGTGATGGGCCTTGTGCATTAGCACTGAGTAAATTAGAAGGGTACTTATCGCAAATGAAAGCGGTTGATGATTTAATCAAAAGCTTTGCTCCGCTTGATACCAGTGCTAGCGATTTATAAGGCTTATTAACTCATTAAAAAGCGACTTAGGTCGCTTTTTTTGTGGCTTGAATATACTCTTTCCCAGCATAGGTATATAATTCACCGCATAAGAAAAACTAATTCTAAGCTTGGTTGCCATGTCAAGACGAGTTCCTCCATTAAACGCGCTAAAAGCTTTTGAAGCTGCAGCCCGTCATTTAAGCTTTACTAAAGCCGCAGAAGAGTTGTATGTGACGCAGGCTGCGGTAAGTCATCAAATTAAAACCCTCGAAGAGCACTTAGGGTTAAAATTGTTTTTACGTAAAAATCGCTCGTTACTTTTGACCGAAGAAGGTCAAGGCTACTTTTTAGATATTAAAGAGATTTTTACGCAGTTAATTGACGCAACCGAAAAGCTATTAGCCCGAGGTGCTAAAGGCTCGCTAACAGTGAGTTTAACTCCGAGTTTTGCTATTCAATGGCTTATTCCTCGATTGAGCTTATTTAATGAATTACACCCAGAAATTGATGTGCGAATTAAAGCCCAAGATCAAGACGAAAACTCGTTAACTGACGATGTTGATATTTCAATTTACTATGGTCGTGGTCATTGGAGTGGCGTACAAGCTTATAAATTGCACACTGAATACTTAGTGCCGCTGTGTAGCCCATTACTGTTAAGTGGACCCAGAGCGCTTAATCAACCAAGTGATTTAGCAAACCATACCTTGTTGCATGACACCACGCGTAAAAACTGGAAAACCTGGATGAAAACCGCGGGTGTACGCAATGTACAAGTTAACCAAGGGCCTATTTTTAGTCACTCCTCAATGGTGCTGCAAGCTGCGGTTCATGGTCAAGGGGTTGCAATTGGTAATAGTGTTTTAGCAAAACCAGATATTGATGCAGGGCGATTAGTGATCCCGTTTAACCACAGTTTAGAAAGTAAAAACGCCTATTATTTAGTGATCCGTGAGTCGCAAAATGAATTAGGTAAAATTGTGTCATTTAAAGATTGGATGTTAAGCCTCGTTGAGCAGGAGCAAGAATATTAATGAGCATTGAATGGGTTAAAAGCAGTCAGCAACCTGCAATCGCACAGTTTATATTTGCGCATGGTGCAGGGGCTGGCAGTGACTCTGACTTTATGCAAATCATGGCAAAACAGCTAAGTGAGTGTGGTATTGACGTTGGGCTGTTTGATTTTGAATACATGCACATTGCTAAACAAACCAATAAACGTCGCCCACCAGAGCGAGCACCCAAACTACTCAGTTATTTTGAGCATATACTTAGCCAAGCTGATGCAAATTTACCGCTATTTATAGGGGGTAAATCAATGGGCGGGCGTATGGCGTCTATGCTTGCTTGTTCGACCTCGCATGCTGTTTTAGGCGTACTTGCGTTTGGTTACCCGTTTCATCCACCGGGAAAGCCAGAAAAGCTTCGCACAGAGCACTTTGCAGATATACCGTGTCCTTTTTTAGTACTGCAAGGTGAACGAGACACCTTTGGTACTCGCGAAGAGCTTGCCACAATGGCGATGCCAAAACAGCCGCAGTATGTATGGTTAACTGATGGTGACCACTCACTAAAACCACGTAAAAAAAGTGGTATCACAGAGCAGCAAAACCTGAATGTTGCAGCAATGCAGGCCGCTAAATTTATAAAAAACACTGTTGAGAATATAAAAGAGAAAAAACATGATTAAACTATTTTTACTCGCAGGCAGCTTCTTTTGTCTATTTTCAGTGATATTGGGCGCATTTGCTGCCCATGGTTTAAAAAGCCGCTTATCAGATTATGCTATTGGTATTTTTAAAACCGCCGCTGAGTATCAAATGGTACATGGGCTGGCACTGATTGCAGTGGCAATCTTAATAAAGTGGGGTATTAATTTAAGCCTAGCGGGTGGTTTTTTTATAGCAGGTACACTGTTATTTAGTGGCAGCTTATACTTACTGGCCTTAACAGGGTTGAAGTGGCTGGGCCCAATTACCCCCTTGGGTGGGCTGTGCTTTATTATTGGTTGGATAGTTATTTTAGTGCAAGTTGCACGATTTAAGTTTTAAAGAGTTTAAGGGTTAATATGTCTAGTGTTGTGATTTACTGTCGTAGTGGTTTTGAGAACGATGCCGCTGCTGAAATAACGTTTCATGCCGCCGAGCAAGGGTTTGCTGGGTATGTAAAAGCTAAACCAAATACCGGTTATGTTATTTATGAATGTTTTGAAGCGCAGCACAGCGACGAAATAATCAAAAAAGTTGATTTTAAGAATATGGTGTTCGCACGCCAATGGTTTGCCGGTAACTTGATAGAAAATATGCCTGTAGAGGATAGAGTGGGCGCTATTGTTGATGCCGCAAAAGACTTTACTTTATGCTCTGAGCTGCGAGTAGAAACACCCGATACCAACGAGGGTAAAGAGTTACTGACTTTTTGTAAAAAAATATCAACTCCACTTAAAAAAGCACTCGAGAAACAAAACACCGTATTACGTGAACCAAAAGCAAATCGTCCAGTGATGCATGTGCTGTTTTTAGCTAATAATACTGCGTATGTGGGTTACTCTTACAGTTATAACAACTCACCTTTCTTTATGGGTATTTTACGTTTACGTATGCCAAGCGATGGCCCAAGCCGTTCAACCCTTAAGTTAGATGAGGCATTTAATGTGTTTATTTCTGAGCAGCAGCGTGAGTCAAGAGTGCAAGCTGGCATGCGCAGCGTTGATTTAGGTGCTTGCCCAGGTGGTTGGACTTATCAGTTGGTTCGCCGTGGTATGTTTGTTAGCGCGATAGATAATGGCCCAATGAATGAAAGTTTAATGGAAACAGGGCAAGTAAAACATTTTAGAGAAGATGGTTTTAAATACCGCCCAGAAAAAAGAAACATAACCTGGTTAGTTTGCGATATGGTAGAAAAACCAACGAAAGTAACTAACTTGATGATTGACTGGGCAGTAAATGCCTATGCAAAAGAGCTTATTTTCAATCTAAAATTACCGATGAAAAAACGCTTTGACAGTGTGTATGAATGTCTAAAAATGATTAGAGAAGAAATGGCGAAGTTCGGTATCAGCTACGAATTACAAGCTAAGCATTTGTACCATGATCGTGAAGAAATAACGGTACACTTAAATGTAATTAAAGTACCACAAAGCTTATATAGTTAATCGATTAGCGAGTATAAAAAATGGGCCAACTGGCCCATTTTTTTAACTACGATATTGTGGTCGGTAATGCTCAACCCATAACCGCGTAGCGCCACATACTGCCACAGGCATCACAATTAAATTTATGAAAGGGATAGCGGTTAACAGCATTACTGCAAAGCCAAACCCATAAGATAACCCTTGTTTGCCTTTTAAGTCACTTTTCATTTGAGTGAAGCTGACTTTATGGTTATCAAAAGCATAATCTTTATATTGCACCGCATACATCCAGCAGGTAAAGAGTACCCAGAGTACTTGGCCTATTACCGGTAACACCCATAATAAAATAAAAAAGCCAATAGCGCGTGGGAGGTAGTAGCAAAGCTTAGTCCATTCTCGGCCCAGCATTCGTGGCACATCTTTTACTAAATCAGCTAATCCGTCATCGTTAATTTTTTGACCAGTTAAGTATAGCTCTACTTTTTCACTAAGTAAGCCATTGAAAGGGGCAGCAATAAAGTTAGTAATAACGGTAAATAACATACTGTAACTAAACAGCACCACCAGCACAGCAATCGGCCACATTAGCCATTCGAGCCAACTAAGCCATTCTGGAAGCATTGAATTTACAGCGTTAAAGCCATCACTAAGCCAGCCAAATAAAAAGAATAAGGAGCTACCAAATAATAAAATATTAATAAGTAAGGGTATAAGCACAAAGCGTTTTAGCCCTTTTTGACTAATTAACTTAAACCCGGAAAAAAAATATTCCATACCTTGTGTTATTTGCACACTAACCTCACCAATTATTTATATTTTAGCTATTATAAATAGCCTGATGATTTTAAACAGTACTTTTAAGTAACAAAGTATTTAATAAAGGGCACTTGCATACGTCGCAATAATAAATTATTCATTTAGGAGGTATTTAAATCCTTCATAAGTGCCTAGGCTCGCGCAACAGACTAAATTACAATGGATGCTAATTTCAATATTATGTATAGTCGAGCTACTATA
Source organism: Pseudoalteromonas sp. BSi20439 (assembly GCF_000241165.1). NCBI lineage: Bacteria > Pseudomonadati > Pseudomonadota > Gammaproteobacteria > Alteromonadales > Pseudoalteromonadaceae > Pseudoalteromonas > Pseudoalteromonas sp. BSi20439. The sequence continues at coordinate 21,645 of NZ_BADW01000186.1, read as the reverse complement.
ATAATTTATTATAAACAGCACTTTATAAGAATATAGCGGCGCATTTAGCGTAAGTGATTGTTGAGGAATATAATTTGATTGAAATAATGAGAGTCAGAAAGCTGCTTTCTCAGCAACAAAGTATATTATCTAAAATAGCCTTGGGTGCACCACTTGATGAGGTGCTTGAAAATATTTGCTTATCTATTGAGGAGCTGATTGAAGACGCTTCTGCAAAGTGCTCTATATTAACGCTCAAAGGTGAGCAGCTATTTCATAGTGCAGCCCCTAATATTGCAAAGGGTTACTGTGACGCCATTAATGGCGTACATATAGGCCCCAGCGTTGGCTCATGCGGTACTGCAGCGTATGAAAAAAAGCGAATTATTGCCTCAGATATTGCAACATCACCCTTATGGGAAAATTATAAAGCGTTGGCATTGAATTTTGATTTAAGGTCGTGCTGGTCAACCCCTATTATTTCAACCCAATCAGATATATTAGGCACCTTTGCAATTTATCATGACAGTGCCAAGTCACCAACACCACAAGACTTAGAATTAATAGACTTTTTTGTTGATTTCACCAGTATTGCTTTAGAAAAGCACACCGAATCACTGAAATCAGAAGCATTGCTTGCAGAGTTACAGCAAAGTAATGAAAAGTTTAAAGCCTTTACAAAAGTACTTCCCGATCTAACTCTTATTTTGAGTGAAGAGGGCGAGTATACCAACGTCTACGGCACTGCTAATGAAAGCTTATATTTAAGCCAAGAGTACGTTATTAACCAAAATGTTAGAGACATTATGCCGCCCGAGGATGCCAGCCCTATTATGGCGGTAATTGACAAGACTCTACAGACCAATGAAGTCCAAGTGTTTGAGTATCAGCTAAATATAAAAGGTAAGCAGCTTACATTTGAGGGGCGAACAGCCCCGCTTGAAAGTTATCAACCTAATAATCCTTCGCAGCGACATGTGGTATGGATGGCCAGAGATATCTCTACTCGTAAAGCTGTAGAAGAAGAAGTACAACGGTTAGCATTTTTTGACCCGCTTACAAACCTCCCAAATAGAAGGTTGCTGAATGATAGACTAAGCATGTATGTGGAGCGAATTAAGCAGTCTGACCATACCGGTGCACTCTTATTCTTAGATTTAGATAACTTTAAACGTATAAACGACTCATTAGGGCACAATGCCGGTGATGAAATACTGGTTGAGCTTTCACAGCGACTAACTGGCGTTTTAGGCCCAACAGATACCCTTGCCCGCGTTGGCGGTGATGAATTTATTATACTCATTGAGAATGTAGGAGATAGCCATAAGCAAGCGAGTCTTGAGTCAGAATTAATGGCTAAAGTGGTACAAAGCGTTTTTTACGACAAGTTTGAGGTAGGGGATTTAGCGTTTCAGGTAAGCTGCAGTATAGGTATATGTTTAATTAATAACGCCAATGCCATTAGCGAAAATATTTTAAAATTTGCAGATACCGCTATGTATCGCTCTAAAATGAAGGGCGGTAATAGTAGTAGTTTTTACGATCCTGCATTGCAAACCTTACTGGAAAATCAAACTGAGCTTGAAACAGATATAGTAAGAGCGATTGCATGTGATGAATTTTGTGCTTACTTTCAGCCTCAATTATCAATTGACGGCAGTATTATTGGTGCAGAAGCACTTATAAGATGGAACCACCCAACCAAAGGGCTAATTTCTCCTAATGCGTTTATTCCGATTGCTGAGCAATTTGGCTTAATTCAAAAGTTACAAAACATTGTATTGCGCGATATTTGTATTTTACTGGAAACGCTTCGTGCTCATAAAGTACTGAAAAACCAATTTAATGTGTCTATTAACATTAGCCAATGTCAGTTTAATTCTTCTACTTTAAAAGGAGAGTTGTTCAAAGCGATTGAGACATATGATGTATCACCCTCACAAATTAAATTAGAGATCACTGAGTCAATGTTAGCGGGTGATTTAATGAGTACGGTAAAGCAAATGGAAGAACTAAAATCGCAGGGGTTTGTGTTTTCGATTGATGACTTTGGTACTGGTTATTCGTGTTTAAAACACTTGAGTGTTTTTCCGATAGATGAACTAAAAATAGATAAAAGCTTTATCGATAAAGTGCTAGATAACGCATCAGGGCAAAGCATTGTGCAGTCTATTATTGGTTTAGGTCATAGTTTAGATATTAACATTGTAGCCGAAGGGGTCGAAAGTACTGAGCAACTACATATATTAAAGTCGATGGGTGTAAACGCGGTGCAAGGTTATTTATTTGCGAGGCCATTAACACACAGTAACTATTTAACATGGCATAAACAGCATCAATAATCTCGTGTTACTCACTTACTGAGGCGGCAAATTTAGTTATCCTAATCGATAAGTCGCTTTGTTTACGCTCTCATTAGGCAGTAACGTTTAGTCACTTACTGCGCTTTAGCTAAAGCAGAAATGTATATTTTTTGTTTATTTGCTACTTAGATGTAATTTATTGTTTATTATTGTGTAACTATTGCACAAATCATTGCTGCGGCATTGGTTTAGCGTTTTTAACGCGTTAAACTAGTTAGCAATTGGCAATAAGTCTACTTGTTGTGACATTATCTAAACGTGAACACGACAAGTACTTGAAACTCGCTTTTGAGTTGCTTTGTCGTTTGTTGAAACTAGGGTTTAGAGTGGTGTCATGGTATGTCGCTATGTCGGTAACTTTAAAGAACCATTAGGAGCGATAAATGAATACCACGAAAGCAGCTTTAAAGTCGGGTGAAACACATTCTTCCCGGGTAAAGTTTCTGGAAGGGGTTGATATACCCGTTTTTTTAATCAGTGGCGGTATATTAGTTTTATTTGCCGCGCTGGCACTGTACGACATAAAACTGATGTCGGATTGGATAAACTCTGCCTTTGCCTTCTCCACCAAAATATTTGGCGCCTTTTGGCAAGTCTTGCTGTTATTAACCTTTGTAATTGGTATATTTTTGGCCGTAGGCCGCACCGGCTCAGTGGTGCTGGGTGGTTTAAAAACCCCTGAAATATCTACCTTCAAATGGATAAGTATTATTATGTGTACTTTGCTTGCTGGTGGCGGTGTATTCTGGGCCGCAGCAGAGCCAATGGCACACTTTATTTCTCCGCCCCCATTATTTGGCGGTGAAACTGGCACTAATGATGCCGCCTATAACGCCCTTGCACAAAGCTTTATGCACTGGGGGTTTTTAGCCTGGGCTATTTTAGGCAGTTTGACCGGCATTGTTTATATGCATCTTCATTACGAAAAAGGCTTACCACTTAAACCACGTACTTTGCTCTACCCCGTGTTTGGCGATCGTGCCATGAAAGGGGCGCTTGGTACTATTGTTGATGCATGTTGTGTACTCGCTGTGGTTGCTGGCACTGTGGGTCCAATTGGTTTTTTAGGCTTACAGGTGAGTTTTGGCCTAGATAAATTGTTTGGTATTCCTGACACCTACACCACACAAGTAGTTATTTTATTTAGTTTAATTGGCATTTATACACTTTCAGCGGTAAGTGGCGTTACTAAAGGTATTCAGCTACTAAGCCGTTTTAATGTTGTATTAGCTGTAGTACTGATGTTGTTTATTTTACTGATGGGGCCTACTGCGTTTATTATCGACAGTTACATTCACTCCTTCGGTTTGTATTTAGATAACTTTATTCCTATGGCTACATTTCGTGCTGATAAACCATGGCTAGACTGGTGGACCGTATTCTTTTGGGGCTGGTTTTTAGGTTATGGCCCATTAATGGCTATGTTCGTTGCGCGTATATCGCGTGGCCGAACTATCCGTGAAATGATTTTACTTATTTCTGTGGTTGCCCCTGTAATCACCTGCTTTTGGTTTACTATTGTGGGTGGCTCAGGCATCTTTTTTGAGTTAAATAACCCCGGTGTTATATCAGAACCTTTCGCAGGGCTTAATTTACCAGCGGCATTGTTAGCCATTACTGAGCAGTTACCCATGGGGTTTGTTGTGTCGGTGTTATTTTTAGTACTGACCACCATTTTTGTGGCAACAACCGGTGATTCAATGACTTATTCGGTATCTATGGTAATGACGGGTACCGATCACCCACAAACGTCTATTCGAGTGTTTTGGGGGATCATGATGGGGGTGATGGCGGCGTTGCTTATTTCTATAGGCGAGGGCGGAATTTCAGCCTTGCAGTCGTTTATTGTGGTCACTGCGGTGCCAGTTTCGTTTGTGTTACTACCGTCACTGTGGACGGCACCACAAATAGTTAAGAAAATGGCAGACGAACAAGGACTTTAATAATTGATAAAGAGCGCTAATAAGCGCTCTTTTTCTGGGTACATCATATTCTCACCTTGTTATTGAGCTATTTATTATCCTAGCAATAAACTAACCCACTAAAAATAACTTAGCCTAAGTAGGTTGTTCATTCCTATCGATACGGTATAGTTTAAATATATTTAAGCATAACCTTGAGATAAACCATGCAGTTAGTCGACTTAGACCCTTGTGATCAGGATGTGATCAACGTATTTGCTGACATAGATCGACTTATTAGCTCATTATATCCTGTAGCAACTTCACAAGCGCTTACAGTTAATGAGCTTGGTTTACCGGGCGTTTACGCTGTAGGGTTAAAAAATCAAGACGGAATAGTTGCCTGTGGCGCAATAGTAAAGCAATTTGATGGTAGCTGGTATGGCGAAATTAGACGGCTTTACGTAAAACCTAGCTATCGCGGAAAAGGCTTATCGCGGCGTATTATGCAAATTTTATTGCACTATGCAGGCGAAGAAGAAATCCCAATCATAAAACTAGAAACAGGACCAAAGCAAATACAATCAATCCATCTTTATGAGAATTTAGGGTTTGTGCAATGTGCCCCTTTTGGTGAATACACAGAAAACCCGAATAGCTTATTTATGGAGCTTGCGCTCAGCTAATATTGCTTTGTTTGAAGCTTTTATTTATCAATTTCAATCCTAACTCGTTACGAGTAGAAATACTTGTTGGACATGAATCACTATTTTTCTTTTAATGCGCGGCAACTAGCCGGTTTGGCATTCATAAATAAAAGAGAAAGATAAATGAAAGAGACAACATCACTAGAACAAGCTCGTACGAGCTACAACGTTCGTCATTGGAGCCAAGGTTTTTTTGGTATTAATGATCAAGGTGATGTGTATGTTGCGCCAAAGGCTGATGCCCCACAGCAAACCATTGCACTAACAGACATTGCTAAGCAGCTTGAAGAAAAAGGCTTAAGTTTGCCAGCACTCGTTCGTTTTCCACAAATATTACACCATCGTGTGCATAGCTTATGTGGCGCATTTAATACCGCAATAGAAAGCTATGGGTATCCAAAAGACTATTTATTAGTTTATCCGATTAAAGTAAATCAACAGCGCGAAGTCGTTGAAGAAATTGTTGCCAGTCAAGCACAAGTAGAAAAAAAACAGCTAGGTTTAGAAGCAGGCAGCAAGCCAGAGTTATTAACCGTATTAGCATTGGCTGAAAAAACCAGTGCGGTGATTGTGTGTAATGGCTACAAAGATAAAGAATATGTGCGCTTAGCGCTGATTGGCGAAAAGCTGGGCCATAAAGTGTATATCGTACTTGAGAAACTGTCTGAGCTGGACATGGTGCTTAGCCAAGCCAAAGAACTTAATGTAAAACCGCGTATTGGTATTCGTGTGCGTTTAGCCTCGCAAGGCAAAGGTAAATGGCAGGCCAGTGGCGGTGAAAAATCTAAGTTTGGGTTATCTGCTTCACAAGTGCTGTATGTAGTAAACCGCTTAAAAGAAACAGACCAGCTTGATTTAGTACAGCTTGTGCATTTTCACTTAGGGTCGCAAATGGCCAACATTCGTGATGTACGCTTAGGTGTAAGTGAAGCTGCGCGTTTTTATTGTGAATTACGTAAGTTGGGTGCACACATAGAGTGCCTTGATGTAGGGGGCGGTTTAGCGGTTGATTACGACGGTACACGCAGTCAATCACACAACTCAATGAACTATAGTTTAGCCGAATACGCAAATAATATTGTGTACACCATAGGTGATATTTGTAAGCAGTATAAACAGCCTTTTCCTACCATTATTTCAGAGTCGGGAAGAGCATTAACAGCGCATCACGCGGTACTAATTTCCAATGTAATTGGCACCGAAACGTATACACCGGAAGAAATAGAAGCGCCAGCTGATGATGCGCCGCAGTTACTTAAAAATATGTGGATTTCATGGCAACAATTGCATGTGCTTACTGATGACCGTGCATTAATTGAGATTTTTCACGACAGCCAAGGTGATTTAGCTGAAGCGCATAGCCAGTTTGCAATGGGATTATTAGATTTAACTCAGCGTGCATGGGCAGAGCAAATAAACTTACGCGTGTGTTATGAACTTAATAAATTAATGGATAACAAAAACCGTTTTCATCGACCGATTATAGATGATCTGAATGCGCGTTTAGCGGACAAGTTTTTTGTCAATTTCTCATTGTTTCAGTCATTGCCTGACGCGTGGGGTATTGACCAAGTGTTTCCGGTATTGCCATTAAGTGGTTTAACGCAAGCTCCACAAAAACGGGCTGTGTTATTGGATATTACTTGTGATTCTGATGGCGCTTTAGAGCACTATGTTGATGGTCAAGGTATTGAAAGTACATTGCCAGTACCTGAGTTCACAGCAGATAAACCATATTTGATGGGGTTTTTCTTAGTAGGTGCCTATCAAGAGATTTTAGGTGATATGCATAACTTATTTGGTGATACGCACAGTGCTATTATCAATATGGATGAACAAGGTGTTGCTAGTATTACAGAAATTAATCATGGTGATACTGTGGCTGACATGATGCGTTATGTACATTTAGATGTTGAAGGTTTTCAGCAGTCATATGCGCAGTTAGTGAGCGCAAAAATTGCACCTGATGAACAGCAAAGCGTTTTAGACGAGTTGCAAAGCGGCCTTGATGGCTACACTTATTTAGAAGAGTTATAAGAAATGTCTAGCTTGTTTGGTTGTGTTGACCACTCATTGTACTCAAATGGGATGACGTTTTTACGTCGTCCTATGGTACAAAACATTAACTCGATTGAAGCCGATGTAGTGGTACTGGGTTTACCGTTTGATTTGGCTACTTCAGGGCGCCCTGGTGCCCGCTTAGGGCCTGATGCTATTCGCAGAGCGTCAGTGCATTTAGCGTGGGAAGATACCAAATACCCGTGGACATTTCCGTTGTTTGAGCGCTTAACCGTGGCGGATGCTGGCGATTTTACCTATCCGGTAGGCGACCCTGAATATTTTACCGCGCAACTAGAAATGGCGGCAGAGCAAATACTTCGCCAAGGTAAAACATTATTAGGCTTGGGCGGCGATCATTTCGTAACCTTACCGCTATTGCGCGCACATGCAAAAATTCATGGCAAAATGGCTTTAGTGCATTTCGATGCGCATACTGATACTTACAGTAACGGTTCGCGTTTTGATCACGGCACCATGTTTTATCATGCGCCAATGGAAGGGTTAATTGATGTTAATCACAGTATTCAGCTAGGCATTCGTACCGACTTTGATCAAAGCAAGCATGAGTTTGCAGTGATTGATGCCATGCAAGCCAATGATCTGCATGCGAATGATATTGCAGCTCAGATTATTGAGCGAGTGGGTGACTTACCGGTTTACTTAACCTTTGATATAGATTGTTTAGACCCCGCCTTTGCACCAGGTACGGGCACACCAGTGTGTGGTGGTTTAACCTCTGATAAAGTGCTTAAAATCTTACGCGCACTTAAAGGCATTAATATGGTGGGAATGGATGTGGTTGAAGTATCCCCGTCGTACGACCAAAGTGAGCTTACCGCCATTGCCGCTGCAACGATTGCCAGTGAATTACTGCATTTGTGGGCACTTAAGCATAAATATTAATATGTGTTAATGTAGATTAAAAAGCGCCGATTTGGCGCTTTTTTTGTATGCAAATAAAAGACGATTAAAACTGCATATTGTGCTTTTTAGCATAAATAAAAAACACCGGAATTTCGATTATGACGTAAGTTAAAAAAGTAAACCAAAACCAATTAACTTCAAATATTAACCAGCTAAATTGCACGCCTGAGTTGTAATAAAGGGTAGATGCAATTAATAGCGTAATGCCTGTTGCAAATAAATCTTGCACCGATACTTTTTTAAAGCTGCTGCCTGCAAAGCGCGGATAAATAAATCCGTAGCCAAGCGTTATCATAATGATAACTAATAACAATAAATTCAGTTCAGGGGTCATTGTGGTTTATATTGCCTCGCATATTCTATTCGCTCTTGGGAACTTGGGTGCGTTGATAAATACTTTAACCAAGTTTCATCATAGGTCCCTTCTCGCGCTTTTAAATTCTTTTCCAGTGCTTCAATTGCATCAGCAAAGTCGTGGTTAGAATAGCCTAATTTTAAAAGGTTTTTAATCGCATATATATCGGCTTCTTGTTCCATATCTCGCGAAAACGCTTGTTGTAAAAAAGATGAACCAGAGCCAAGCACGACTTCTAATATACCTTCTAAGTCACCAAAGATAACTGCAAATACAACGGTGCTAGCTGCAGCTTGTGCTGCAAGGCGAATGCTGTGATGGTGCTGAACATGACCAATTTCATGAAGTAAAACAGCACGCAGGGCATCAGGATCATTTTTTAATAGTGCAACAAGTTCGTCAGTTACAACAACACGACCATTTGGAAGAGCAAACGCATTAGCTGAAAAATAATCTGACTGATAAAAAGAGAGTCTAAATTTTGCACTGTCTAAATTGAGCGAGTTAAGCATTAAACGCCATTGCTGCTGTATTTCTGTTTGCTTTTTAGCAGCAAGTTGAGATGGCTCTAATGCGACTTTTTCTATCACACTGAGCGTGTGCTCCCCCATCGTTTCAATTGTCGAGCTAGGTGCTAAGTTAACGCTATAAACGGCTACTGATGGTATTAAGCGGGATAAAATTAACCAAAGCAATAGGGGAATTAGCAGCACAGATGCAACAATAAGCATTTTATTTTTTTCGAGTCGTTCACTCAGTCCATGCTTTTTAAGCGCGAATGGCCACCTAAATTCTACATCTTGAGGAATAAATCGCCCACCGTTAGCAAAATTCAACTCAGACGCCATGCCAGATAACGGACTATCAAGCTGGCAATCGTCTATTGTTGATGAAAGTAACGTCGTATTCTCAGAGTCAACAAGTGTTATTTGCTCATGGGAAAGGTGTGCATAGCTTTTGATATGTTGGCTGCTATTAGGGTAATAATAACAGCCAAAAATAGGATAATTACTCATTAGGTAAGTGAAATATCAATATCAAATACATTGGCAGCTTCTTCAGCAAATGATGATTGCTCATTTTGTGCAACATCAATTAACGAAAGTGCGCCGCTATAAATAGAGACTTCTGTAACCGATGCTAACAGCTTTGCTCTACGTACTTTAGCCCAAGGGTAGGCAAGCCCTAAGGTAAACATAATTGCCAGTACATTGGTAAATAGTAAAATAGCGTAGTCAATGGCTTTTAAATTCGACTCAAAGGTAGCAACCTCTGTAAATTCGCTGTTATTAAAAATATGATTTCGAATAATCGAATGATAAACAGCGCCTACCAGTGTTAAAAATGCAATATATAACGCAGCAATTAATAGCGGCACTACAATTGTTGAAAGGCTAACGTTTTGTGTGTTTAAGTTATCGATAGTTAAGGCACTTGCGCCAGCAAAGATGCCAAAAATAACTAAGCCACCAATTGCGACTCCTAGGGTAATAAGTGCAGCAATATAATAGCGTTCGCCCTGAAGATTTACCGTAAGTGGTTTATTTCCATAGCTGATGTTTTCATGCATATATTGATCAATTCGTTTTAATGCATACGGTAGTAATAGGTATAATGTGAAAACACTTGCTATAGGCAATAAAACAAAGTTAATAAATGCATCGCCGTAATTACCTGAAAAAGCAAAGCGTACATTACGATGGCGGGTCATACGCATATTAAAACGCATGCCTTGGTTAATGATCCATGGCAATAAAAATAAAAAGCCAATAGCAAACAAAAGACCTATCGTCGGTGCTAGGCTGCTAAGTAGGGTGTAAATTAAAAATACAATGACCGCTAAAATGCGTCCTTTTAAAATTTGTATTGGGGTCGCTAGATAGTCAAAGCTATGGCCGTCGATACGCGTATGACCGTAAAAATAACGGTAGGTGCGTACTTTTGCCCAGGCAGAATAAATTCCGAGAGTAATAATACTTAGTAGTATATTAACAATCCATATACCAAAAAATTCGCCGCCTTTGCCGCTAAATTGTACTTTACCACTAAAAATAGCGGAGGGTGTTTGATTTGACTCAGGTGAAGTTGGGTTTACTGATTCCATTTAAAAAGATATCCATGTTGTTTTTTTGTGAATTTACCTTTTTTAGAAAATAAAAACAATCTTTATAATTAGCTAGCTGATTGTAAGTAGGCTACTTTTATTGCTTTTACTGTTTATAGGGCTGCACTTTAAGTCACCTCTGGTATACTGTGCAAATAATTTAATGGGGCTGTCATGATTTCAAAAAACCAACTTAAACTTATTCGCCAGCTTGGCCAAAAAAAGTATCGCAAGCAATTTAATCAATACTTAGTACAAGGCGAAAAAAACGTACTGGAGTTATTAAATAGCCCATTAAAAGTAACCGATGTATTTGCAACGCAAAGTTTTATTGATGATAACCAAAGCGCATACCCTCAAACGCATTTTATTACAGCAGATGAAGAGCAGTTAACAAAGGTAAGTACTTTGGTAAGTAATAATGCGGCTATTGCAATTGTTGATATGCCAACTACCACATTACCGGATGAAAACAGCTTAATATTAGCCTTAGATGGTGTGTCTGATCCGGGTAATTTAGGTACCATCATTCGCGTGGCTGATTGGTACGGTATAAAACACATTGTTGCCAGCACTGACAGTGCCGATCCGTATAACCCAAAAACAATTAGCGCCACAATGGGCTCGTTCGTACGTGTATCGGTAAGCCAAGTTGATTTATCCAGTTATTTAACATCTTTAAATGTACCAATTTATGGTGCATTTTTAGAGGGCGAGAATGTTCATCACTGTCAGTTTGCTGGGAAAGGTGTGTTATTAATGGGCAGCGAGTCACATGGCATACGCCAGCAGTGTGCAAAATTAGTGAGCAACAAAATAACCATTCCGGCTTTTGGCGGTGCAGAGTCGCTTAATGTAGCAATGGCCACGGGTATTATTTTAGATAATTTTAAACGCCAAGCTTAACTTTTTAGCTATTTATGCGTTAAGTTACTTATAGTAAAAAACAATAATAAATCGGTAATAACAATAAAATGCGCTTAAGCACTATAAAATTAGCGGGCTTTAAATCTTTTGTAGAGCCCACTAAAATTCCATTTCCAGATCAAATGACGTGTGTTGTCGGCCCTAATGGCTGTGGCAAATCAAATGTCATTGATGCGGTGCGATGGGTGCTTGGTGAAAGTTCAGCTAAAAATTTACGTGGCGATGCCATGACTGATGTCATTTTTAATGGCTCTACTAACCGCAAGCCCATTTCGCAAGCCTCCGTTGAACTAATATTTGATAATACCCAAGGTAAGTTACCTAATACTTTTGCTGATCGTAACCAAGTGGCTATTAAGCGTTTGGTGACTCGCGATGGTCAGTCATTGTACTTTTTAAATGGCAGTAAATGCCGAAAACGTGATATTACCGACATATTTTTAGGCACGGGTCTTGGGCCGCGAAGCTACGCTATTATTGAACAAGGGATGATCTCACGTTTAATAGAGAGCAAACCGCAAGAGCTGCGTGTTTTCTTAGAAGAAGCCGCTGGGGTCTCTAAATACAAAGAGCGCCGCCGTGAAACACAAACACGCATAAAAAGCACCCGAGAAAACCTCGAACGGCTGCTAGATGTTCGCCAAGAGTTACAAAATCAACTCGATAAACTGGCAGTTCAGTCGGTTGATGCTAAAAAATACCGTGAATTTAAAACCCAAGAACGCACCTTAAAGGGGCAAATAGCGGTATTAAAATGGCAAAAGCTGCATCAGCAACAGCTTGATAAAAGTGCGCAAATCAAAAAGCTGGATGAACAAATCAGCTTCTTTAAAACGGCGCATTCAGGCCATGATGATGTTCTGGCAAGCCTTGATGCTCAAGTACAAGCTCAGCAAGATAAACTCGATGATGCACAGCAACAGCAGCACCATACGCATACCGAATTGACTCGCAGTGAACAGCAGGCAATTAGTATTAAGCAACAAACGCTGTCACTGAAACAAAACTTAGCCAAGTTAGAGCAGCAAAAAAATCAAAGTGAAGAAGTCAAAACACAGCAACAAAGTCTCTGCCAAGAGTTAGATGACAGCTTGCAACAGGCTATTGAGCATCACTTAATGTGTAGCGAGCAAGTTATAGAGCTTACCGATGAGGTTAATCAGCTGCTGGAGATTAAAAATGCCGACACATCACAGTGGCAATCGTTAACAGAAGACTATCAACAATTAAATAATCAGCAGCTAGCGCATGCAAATGCAGTAAAACATACAGAACAGAAAATCAGTTATGTTAAGCAACAGCTAACGCAGCTTGATGAGCAAATAGATGAGTTAAAACGCAGTGAGATAGAGCAGCAATTAACTGAGCAACAGCAGCATAGGCAAACGCTGACAGAGCAATTAGCGAGCGCGCAAACTGCTCATAGTAAAGGTCAAAGTACTCAGTCAATACAGCAGCAACACCTCAATGAGGCTCAGCAGCAATGGCAGCATTTATCTCAGCAAGTTAATGAACTAAAAGCCGGTATAGCAGGGCTAAAAACCACCCTTAGACTTGAAAAAAACAGCGATAAAAATTTAACTTTATTCAAGCAGTTAACTGTTCAGCCTGGTTATGAGTTTTTAGTCGAGCAGGCGTTGTCATCACTTGAGCACATTCATATTTCACCGGGTAAAGCAGAAAATAGCACGTGGCAAATGCCTTCGCAGTCTGTAGCTAGGCATAGTATTGCTGCGTTTATTAGCGCCGGTATCTACCCCGAGTTATTAAACCACATTGCCTATGATGCCGAGGGTGAAACACATCATCTTAACGATGCCAGTTTTATTGCAGTGATAGACAAGCAAGGTGCGTTACATGGTCGAAATTGGCATGTGAGTGGCGATAAAAATGCAGAAAATTCTTTATTATTAATGCACAAAAAGCTTAAGCAGCAAGGTACCTTACTTGAGCAACAACAACAGGCATTGACGAACGCACACTCCACGCTTGAAGAACATAAAACGCAGGCTGCATTGTTAACTGTTCAGCAAAATGAGCGCAAAGACACTATTCATCAATTAGCACAACAACTTGCTGTAGCAACAACGCGTGGCGATATGCTTAAAGCGCAAGCTAATCAACATCTGCAGCAGCTAACAAAATTACAACAACAGCGTCTGCCTCTGCTAGAGCAACAACAGCAGTTAAGCGAATTATTGAGCGAAGAGCTCGATAAAAATGAACAGCTTGCACAGCAATTACAGGTATTAGCTGAAGAGCTTAACCAAGCCGATAGCACACGAATAAATAGTGATGAGCGTTACAAACAAGTTTTGAATAATGCTGAACAATATAAAACGCAAGCACATCAGGCAGACCTTAATGAGCAAAAAGTGCGTAGTGAGTGGCAGCTCAGTCAAACCAAGTTGAACCATGCCGAACAAGCATTAACAATGGCTGTAGAAGGAACGCAAGAGCTAATAGAGCAAATTGAGGCGTTACTTATTCCTGAGCAAGAGCTTGCACTAAGTATTGAACAATTATTAGTACAGCACCAACAAGGCGAACAAACCCTTGTGGATATTCAACAGCAGTTAGCTCAAGCAAAACAAGAATTACAAAACAAACAAGCGAGTTTAAAAACGTCACAAGCTGAGCTGGTGGCACTACAAGAGCAACACCAAAAACTGAGCATTGAAGAGCAAAGCTTACTAATAAAAGCGCAAGCGGTACTAGAGCCACTTAGTGAGCTTAATCAAAATTTAAAACAGGTATTAGCAGAGCTTCCTGCAGAGTTGTCATTAAATGCGGCGCAAAATCAACTTGCTGGAGTAAGTAATCAGCTAGAGCAATTAGGAGCCGTTAACCTTGCAGCCATTGATGAATTTGAACAAGCTAAGCAAAGAAGTGATTATTTAAATAATCAGCTGGATGATTTAACCCAAGCATTAACAGCTTTAGAAGGCGCTATTCATAAAATAGATCGTGAAACAAAAACGCGCTTTAAATCCACGTTTGATCAGGTAAACCACGATTTTGGCCAGCTTTTTCCAAAAGTATTTGGCGGCGGCAGTGCTTACTTAGAATTAACCAGTGACGATTTACTCGAAAGTGGTGTTAGTATAATGGCAAGGCCGCCAGGTAAAAAAAATTCGACAATTCATTTGTTAAGTGGTGGAGAAAAAGCGCTGAGCGCATTATCATTGGTGTTTTCTATATTCAGGCTCAATCCAGCTCCATTCTGTATGCTGGACGAGGTAGATGCCCCATTAGATGATGCTAATGTGGTTCGTTTTTGCCGATTGGTTGAAGAAATGTCACAATCTGTGCAGTTTATTTATATAAGCCATAATAAAATTGCAATGGAAATGGCAGGTAGATTAACGGGTGTAACCATGGCAGAGCCCGGCGTGTCGCGCATGGTTGCTGTAGATATTGAACAAGCGGTGCAACTTGCACATGCATAATTTTATAGTCATTTGCTAGTTGTTTTGGGTAAAATGATGGCAGTTAGGCATATTAATAATAAAAGGTGAGGGGATGGCCGAAGAATTAAGATGGGTTTTAATTGTGATCAGTGTGTTTGTCATTGGTGGCTTATTAATACACGGTTTGTGGTCAGTAAGAAAAAAAGAGAATGCTGAACTCCCTGCAAGCGAGCGAGTTGAACCTGTTCAAGAACAGCAGCCTTCATCTGTGCATACTGAGCCACAAGAGCCACAAGAGCCACAAGAGCCAACGTTAGCGCAACGCGAAGAGCCACAAATGAGTGAGTTAAACTTCAGCGCTGATGAGCCACAAATAGATGTTAGCCCAGCTGATACAGCTATTGAAGATGACCTTGAAGTCGTAACCGAAGAGGCTGTTGATACACAACAAGACGCCCCTAAAGACATTGCTGACTTTGTAATTGTACATATTCAAATGCCAGAAGGACTGACCATGCAAGGCAGTAAATTACTGCCAGCAGTTAACACGCTAGGTTTTAAATATTCAGAAGAAGGCTTTTTTAATCGCCATCTAGACCCTGCAGGCCAAGGGCCGGTGTTATTTAGACTGGTAAATATGTATAACCCTGGCACGTTCGATATTGATAATATGGAACAGTTCAGCACCGCAGGCGTTAGTTTATTTATGACTCTACCATGTGATGGCGATGGCCTTGCTGCGTTTAATATGCTGCACAGCGCCGCTAAGAAGCTAGCAGATGAATTTGGAGCTGAAATCTTGGATGCTGAGCGAAACGAAATGACGGTAGAGCGTATTCGTCAATATGTTGAGCAGGTTCGCGCATTTTCTGCGTAATATACGCATAAGTTAAATTTTGTAAGCCACTGGGCGTTCACGTCAAAGTGGCTTTTTTTATGTTTTTTGAGGTCTACATGGCAAGCAGCATTAGTGAACAAATTAATCATCTTCGTACCACGCTTGAGCAACACAATTACAGTTACTATGTGCTTGATACGCCCAGCATACCCGATGCCGAATATGATCGCTTGTTACGGACACTGAGTGAATTAGAAACCCACCACCCTGAGTTTTTAACAGCCGATTCACCTACGCAAAAAGTAGGTGGGGCGGCGCTTGCCAAGTTTGAGCAAGTAGCACACCAAGTGCCTATGTTATCGCTAGATAACGCCTTTGGTGAAGACGAATTTAGCGGTTTTAATCGTCGTATTAAAGAGCGTTTAATGAGCACAGATGAGCTTACATTTTGCTGTGAGCCTAAACTGGATGGTTTAGCGGTATCGATTATTTATCGTGATGGGGTATTAGTGCAAGCAGCTACCCGTGGCGATGGTTTTACTGGCGAAAATATTACCCAAAATGTAAAAACCATTCGTAATGTGCCATTAAAGCTACGCGGTGATGATTACCCGCGTGAGCTTGAAGTGCGCGGCGAAGTGTTTATGGATAGCGCTGGGTTTGACAAGCTTAATGCCGAAGCAGAAAAGCGCGGTGACAA
The DNA here is from genome assembly GCF_000241165.1 of Pseudoalteromonas sp. BSi20439. Lineage (NCBI taxonomy): Bacteria > Pseudomonadati > Pseudomonadota > Gammaproteobacteria > Alteromonadales > Pseudoalteromonadaceae > Pseudoalteromonas > Pseudoalteromonas sp. BSi20439. The sequence goes on along the minus strand of NZ_BADW01000186.1, from coordinate 5,376 downwards.
AGTTTTTGTAAATCCACGTAATGCGGCAGCGGGCAGTTTACGTCAGCTCGACTCAAAAATTACCGCAAAACGGCCACTAATGTTTTATGCCTACAGCACCGGATTGGTCGCCGATGGCACATTACCTGAAGATCATTACCAGCAACTTGCCAAGCTTACCGACTGGGGATTACCACTGTGCCCAGAAACAAAATTAGTTGAAGGCCCAAAGGCCGCGCTTGCCTATTATAACGACATTTTAACGCGCCGTAGCGAGCTAAAGTATGAAATAGATGGCGTGGTAATAAAAGTAAATAAAAAAGCCCTACAGGAGCGCCTGGGCTTTGTTGCACGTGCGCCGCGCTGGGCTATTGCTTATAAGTTTCCGGCGCAAGAAGAAATAACACACTTGCTAGATGTAGAGTTTCAAGTAGGGCGTACTGGGGCTATTACCCCTGTTGCGCGACTAGAGCCGGTATTTGTTGGTGGTGTTACGGTATCGAATGCAACGCTGCATAATGCTGATGAAATTGCCCGTTTAGGCGTAAAAGTGGGCGACACTGTGATTATTCGTCGCGCTGGGGATGTGATCCCACAAATTACCCAAGTAGTGCTTGAACAACGCCCAAGCGATGCAAAAGAGATTGTGTTTCCAACTATGTGCCCAATTTGTGACTCGCACGTTGAGCGGGTTGAAGGTGAAGCTGTTGCACGTTGTACAGGCGGCTTGGTATGTCAAGCACAGCGCAAACAAGCGATTAAACATTTTGCCTCACGTAAGGCTTTAGATATTGACGGCTTAGGCGACAAAATTGTTGATCAATTAGTTGACCGAGAGCTGATCAAAACCCCTGCTGATTTATTTATTTTAAAGCAGGGACATTTTGAATCACTTGAACGAATGGGACCAAAATCAGCAAAAAACTTAGTTGCGGCGCTTGATGATGCTAAAACCACTACCTTAGCAAAGTTTTTATATTCACTGGGTATTCGTGAGGTCGGTGAGGCCACAGCTCAGAATTTGGCTAATCACTTTTTAACGCTTGAAAACGTGATTGATGCCAGCATTGAACAACTAATAGAAGTAAGCGATGTAGGTGAAATAGTGGCGAAGCATGTTCGCGGCTTTTTTACTGAAGAGCATAACCTGACAGTGGTAAACGAATTAATAGCGCAAGGAGTAAACTGGCCACAGTTAACAGCGCCATCAGAGCAAGAACAGCCGCTAGCGGGTTTAACTTATGTGCTAACTGGGACGCTTAATACGCTTAATCGTAATGATGCAAAAGCGCGCCTACAAAAATTAGGCGCCAAGGTTTCTGGCAGTGTTTCAGCAAAAACAGATGCCTTAGTGGCGGGCGAAAAAGCCGGCTCTAAGCTCACCAAAGCGCAAGAGCTTGGTATAGAAATACTGACAGAGGATGATTTAATTACTTTGTTAGAGACTCATAATGGCTAGTTTTACAAATATACTTAATACCTTGTTAATTGACCTAGGCCAATGGTTACAGGGCTATTTGCCGCATTTATCACTGCTTTTAATGGTGTGCTTAGTGTCGCTTTATGCTGATGACATTTTAAAGTTAACCAAAGGGGTGGTAGCTAGGCGCCACTTTATTATTAGGGTGGCGTGTTTTGTGTTGATAACTGCGTTTGGCTTTGGCTTGTTAGTGGTGTGGTTAAGCCCACTGCTAACTAAAGCTTTATTGTTTTTTGGCACTAAGTGGTTAGCGCTTACCTTATTAGTGGCATTTTTTATTTTGGGCACTATTGCCGATAGGAAAAATCAGTTGTGAGTCGATATGGGCCTGAATACTGGGATAAATATGGTAGCTATCGTACGCCATTAGCATTCCACTTGAGTATTTTAGTACTATTGCGTGCCTATTTTATTTGGGTGATAGCCGCGTTGAGTCGTCGACCTGAGCTTGATTTAATGTCATTGTTTTTTAGATCAAAAAATGATTTTTTTATTGCTATAGCGATCGGTGCAGTAGCGATTGTACCTACTATTTTATTTTGTTTACGCAGACCAAGAGACTCGCATCAAGCAACACAACGCTTGGCGTGTATTTGGCGGTATATGCGTTGGCCACTCATTGTATGTGCGTTAATTGATTTGTCGTGGTTGAGTATTCAAGCTGCCCACAGCCATTATCGCTTCTCACTATTTTTAGCTGTGCAAATGGTGATTGTATTATGGGTGTTGTGGTATTTGGCAAAAAGTCGTTATTTAAGTGTTTTTTTTAGTGATTGGCCTGAGCCGACAGAAAAAGCAACCGATAAAAAGTAAGCGAGATTATGCACAGTATTAATAAAAAAATAGCACAAGTAGTCGCTTTAATAGGGCTCGTAATTATAGCGTGTGGCTATTTTTTTCTTTAGGCGAATTCCTTTGGTTTAAAGCTGGGTTAGTAATGTGGGTTGTGGTGTTTTGTTCGTGTTGTTACCGATTAACGCCGTTGTTTAAAATGCGCAATCCGCTGCGTAATTTTATTCAACGCGATGCGCAGCACTTATTTGTTTTTAGTTTAACAGGGCTGTTTGATAAAAAAAATGGCCCGCATTGGTTAGTCATCAGTAATATTGAGTCGATAGAAATAAGAAACGATGAACTAATAGTGCACAGTAATAATGACAGACAATTAAGCGTGAGCATTCCTGGCAGTCAAGCCCAATTGCATGCCTATGTAAGCCGTATACTTACAGCAACAGAAAAGCACACTATAGTCTTTAGATAGCGTTGATCGTGGTATTAGCCACAGGCGTACCAGACTACAAGTAAATGATTGCTAGTTAAATTAATAACGTAATGAGGTTGTTATGTTGAAGTGGAACGATATTGTTAATTTTGCCAACCATGGTAATCCAACACCGGTTCGAAAAGTGGTTAAAACAGATCAGCAATGGCGCGAACTGTTAAACGAAGAGCAATATTATGTGACCCGTAAAAAGGGAACTGAACGACCAAATAGTTCGAGTAGTTGTACCTTGTTAGAGCCAGGTAAGTATGTGTGTGTTTGTTGTGACAACTTACTATTTGATGCAGATGAAAAGTTTGATAGTGGCACCGGCTGGCCTTCATTTACCCAACCGGCAACTGAGGAAGCGATTGGTTATGTCATGGATAATAGTCATGGCATGGAGCGAGTTGAAGTTGTTTGTAATGTGTGTGATGCGCATTTAGGGCATATTTTCCCTGATGGGCCACTTCCTACTGGTTTACGCTACTGTGTAAACGCACTGGCAATGAAAAAGCTCTAGGGTCTGTTGACCTTTCAAGGTTAAATTTGCAGCGGTTTGTTTGGGATTTAGGCAAGGCAGCGCCTATGTGGTGTGGTTACTCCCCATAAATAGGCGATAACGTAGCATTAATGCCAAACAGGCTCTAACTAATCTCTAGTTTCATTTCTTTAGCAATCTGAAGTAGTTTATCGAACCGCTCTGATTGCTCTTCTGCTAAGGGTGATTTTTTTAATAGTTTAAAGCACTTTTGAGCTAATACACTATTGAAAGAATCACCATGTTTTTTTGATTTATCGACCAAACATTGTAACAAGTTAAGCGCAATACTTGGATTGTGTGGCATGACTCTAAAGGCTTGGCTAAATGCTTCTAAGGCAACATTCAATTGGCCACGCTCAAACTGTTTAACAGCATGATTATTAAGTTCTTTCGGCCCCATTTTAATATCACGTCTTTCACTTTGCTGTTGTTGTATATAACGCAAGTAGGTAGCGTCGCTTCTACTTGGGTGGCGCTCGCAATGATCAATAATATGGCTAAACAGGGCTTGCGCCTTTTGGTGAAATCCTAGTTCATGTAGTGCTTTTGCTTTATCAAGGGCACCATCTACTGAACGTATCTGAGTATCGTTGTCATCAAGCTGCTCAATGAGCTGTTTCGCTTTTTTATGTTCATCTTTTAAATAATAAAGGCGCGCATTAAGTACATCAATTTGGGTTTGTGCGTTGCTGGTTGGAAACTGTGTTTTTAGTTCATTGATATATTTATTTGTTTGACGAGATATCCTGTTTATTTGGTCAGTTTGATCTGTGGTCAATGCAAAATCAATCCCAGCACGAGCGGCATTTAAATAAATATCTGGGCTATCATGCATAGAGTACTTAGCGTAAGTGGCAATATCTTTTTGAGTTAAGTAGCTGGTTTCATAATCTCTATTAATGAGCGATACGCTGTTCAATGATTTTTGACGATCTATGTTACGCGGGGCAATATGTGCCGCTTGACTTAAAAAGTCTTGTGCTAAATCAAATTGGTTTAGTTTTATCTCTAAACGGCCTAATAAGTCTAAGGCTATAAGTCGAGTTTCATTACGTTCAAGCATTGTTTTAAGCATACGCTGAGCTAAAATATGCTCATTGTTAGCGATTAAAGCTTCTACTAATCCTACTTTTGCCCACGCAAACTTTTGAATATTCAAAACTGATTTAAAAAAGTCTTTCGCTTCTTGGTTTTGCTTTAACGCCAGTAAAATATTACCTTTTAATCTAAGTAGAATAGGGCTGTATTTATTACTTTTTTCAAGTTGGGCATTAATTTGTTTTAGTGCTTTAGATTGGTTGTCGTCATCAATTAAAGTGTATATAGCTTTTAAGTCGCTTTTACGTTTGAGAATACGCTCTATGCGCACTCTTAACTCTTGTACAGAGAAGGGTTTTACTAAAAAGTCATCGGGTTGAAGTTCTAATACACTGTGAACTAACTCTCCGCTAGTTTCCGCAGATGTAAAAATAAACCCAGTAGAGTGTTTTATTAATGCTTTAGCGCGTAATTCTTCATAAAGCTGGTAGCCATCTTGGCGTTTGCTTAGATTAAAAGAGCAAATTACCAAGTCAAATTCTTCATGTAAGCATTGTTCTTTTGCCGCTAGAGCATGATCTGCAAAACGCATATGTCCAAAGCCAATTTTTTCGAGCGACTGTTTCATGTAGCTTTGAGCAAGTGGCTGCTCTTCTACAATCAGTATTTTTGCTTCATTGAAAATATTTTTAGACATTGGCTTAAGCGTAATTGAATTTAACACAGACTATAATCAACAGTTTAGACGCTTACAAGGTAATTTAAAGATTCGCCTCGAAGATGAGAGCTTATTAAGCAAATTAATTCTAAAGGTTTATATTTTTACCTTAAAAGAGCTAAAAACCCATTTAAAGTAAATGAATAGCACGCGTAATAAAGTAAGTTTAAACAAAATGATTTTGGAGATAATAAAACTCGAAAGATAAATTTTTGGTATGTGATTGGAATACTGATTTTTTGAAACCGAATAATTACTTGGTAACGAATTTCTAAATGGTAATTAATACTGAACTTGAACTAAAAAAGTGGAGGATAATGAATATTAAAATGTAAGGTGGTACTGGAGGATTTAGA
>NZ_BADW01000187.1:0-6508 GCF_000241165.1 Pseudoalteromonas sp. BSi20439 | reverse complement strand
CAAATAGCATAACTTTAGGCTTTTTGGTTTTAACCCTTTAATTGTTATATTTACCCAAAAAACAGTAAGTTGGCACCCAACGCAGACGTGGGGTAAACCTGCTAAAAAATAGAACCTGTAACGGATTCAGTGTAACTACCGGTGTTTAGTTTTTCTAACCTAATATCTAATACCTAATACCTAATACCTAATACCTAAAATATAACACCTGCACTTTGCTCTTAATCCCTAGACAAGTTATATTTTTTCATTTTTTCGACCAGTGTGGTTCGCCTTACGCCAAGTACTTCAGCAGCACGGGCGACAACGTAATCAAAGCGCTCTAATGCCTGTGTGATTAAGTTAATTTCAAGCTCAGCTAAGTACTCTTTAAGCTCAATACCTTCATCGGGCAATAAACCAGGTGCGGCCTGAGCAAAGTCATCTTCTAGATCTATTTCGTCTTCACTAAATCCGCCGCTAAAAATATCATTAAACGCATCACGCTCCATCAGTTCTTCTGGATACTGAGGCTCATAGGCTTCAACTTCAATGTAGCGGTATTTGTTAGGTAAGTCAGGAACATCCACCACCTTATCTGGGAACATAATAACCATACGCTCAACTAGGTTCGCGAGCTCACGGATATTACCCGGCCAAGAATGTTCTTTTAAACTATCAATAGCACGCTCTGTAAACTTAGCCGTAGTACCGCTTTGCTCATTTACGCGGCGCATAAGCTCTTTAAGTAGTAATGGTATGTCTTCTGCGCGTTGAGCAAGAGATGGGCTCTCAATAGGAAAAACATTTAAGCGATAGTATAAATCTTCTCTAAATGAGCCTTTTTCTATCATGTTTTCAAGGTCTCGGTGGGTTGCGGCAATAACACGCACATCAGCTTGAATCGCTTTAGTACCACCAACGCGCTCATAGCTGCGCTCTTGTAGCACTCGCAGTAACTTAACCTGCATTTGCAGTGGCATGTCGCCGATTTCATCTAAAAATAGCGTGCCACCTTGCGCTAACTCAAAACGGCCTTTTCGTGCTGAAATAGCCCCAGTAAACGCGCCTTTTTCATGACCAAATAGTTCACTTTCTAGTAGCTCTGCAGGAATTGCCCCACAGTTTACTGGTACAAATGGGCCTTTGTTACGCTTAGAAAGCAAATGTACGTTTCGGGCAACTACTTCTTTACCTGTGCCCGACTCACCTAAAATAAGTACGTTAGCATCGGTTTTAGCAACCTGCGTAATTAAAAAGCGTAAATCTTTTACGGCTTTGGTTTCACCAACAAGACCATCAAAGGTGCTTTTCTCTTTATTATTTTTATGTTCATGCGGCAACATGCGCTGATATTGCTGACAGTCGTGTAACAGCTGTGTGGTTATTTCATGAGTAAATGGCTCACATATCAACCCCACAACATTAGCCAAACTCAACAAAGGTTTAAGCGTTTCACCAATGAGTAAAAAAGGAAATGTTGGGTATCGTTTAATTAAACTTTCGTGATCTAAAGACTGCAAAGCACCTAACACCACAATACATTCTTTGTTTTGATAGTGGCTACATGCCTGTTCAAAGTCAGCTTCTGTTTGCAACTGTACCGCCTCACCAATAAAAGTAAGCGATGCGTATAATCCAATAGAGCGATTGTTATTATTATCTAAAATTAAGATCATCTTTAGCGAGCCATTTATTTCACTAATTTGTTTTATTAATCAAATTGTAAGCCAGTTGGGTTTGGATGCAAGCAATAGCGGCGATTTTTTGACATTAACGCCAAAAAACAGACACTGGCCGCACAAAGTCAATACTTTATAACTATTAATTGCCTGGGTAGTTTTAGTGACATACATACTTAGGATGAATTAAACGACATATAATGCGATTTTCAATGATACGATTTCACACAGTAAAAACTCATAAAAACTGCTATTATTATTTAAAGGTGTGACTGTTTTGGCCGATAAAGTAATAGTCAAACTTATGTTGGAACTAAACTTGCTTAGAGTTCTGAACATGTAATTAAAATTTAAGGAATTACCTATGGCTCATGCATCAATCAATAAATACCGTCAAATAACAGTTAGCAGCGTTAAAGAGATGACACCTTATGATCAAGTCAAACTCGTGTTTGTAAATATTGTTGGCAAGCTCTCTGCTGCAAAAGGATTTATTGAACGTAAAGAGTTAGAAAAAAAAGGCAACGCAATCTCTGATTGTATTGTGCTACTTGGTGCGTTGCAGCAAGTGTTAAATTTTGAAGACAATAATGAAGTATCAACTAACTTAGACTCTTTGTACGATTACTGTCAGCGTTGCTTATTAACTGCAAACCTTGAAAACAACATTGATAAAATTGATGAAGTAATTACCTTAATTAAAGAGATTAAGTCAGGCTGGGAAGCAATTCCATTCGAACAAAGAGAACCACAACTGTAATGTCTTTAAATCGGGTTACAAGCTCACAAGTTAAAGATAGTGAGACTCGAGCATATTGCAATGAGCTAGTAAGTTTGATTGCTGACTCAGAAGATTGGGATATTGAGCAAGCGCTGAATATTCATAATAAACTTGATATTCACATAAGTAGCTCACTTTCTAGAGAAAAAACTCATTATTCAGCTACTGAACTTGAGTTTTTAATTAACCTAATAGAACAGCTATCTGTTAAAATAGATAATCAAAAGCAACTATTAGCGGTTAAAATAGTTGGTAATCAAAAAAATAAAAAAGCTGTAAATAAGTATAAATCTAATATTTAAAAACACTTCTTGCCTTAGCTAACCCCCTATTTTATTCCCCTTTACAGAGTGATTAAGCAGATTTTTCACTCTGTATTTTTATTTCCTCAAACCTCACTATAAAACAACACAGTTAGTTACTAACAATCGAACAAACATAAAAAAACCTGACTCATAAGCCAGGCTTTATTTGCTAAACAAAGTTAATTGTTTAGCTAGACTTTTTAGCCACACCCGGTAGGTTAGCTAATTGCTGCTGCAAGTAACCTCCTGTCGAGTTTAGGTTAGCAACTAATATATCCATGGCATTGTATTGGCTATATAGTCGCTCTTCATACTTTTTCATTCGGCTATTAAATGCATCAACTTCATCTTGTAGCTTATCGAGTTGTGTTTCACGCCCTTCAATACGTGAACTAAAAATACCATCAGAGGCCGTATAACCTTTAATAACAGTATCTAACTGGCCAACAAAACCATCACCGTCATTTTCGCCAACAAAAAACGTTTGGATAGCTTGTGGATCACTTTCTACGGCAGCTTTAAGAGCGTCAGAATCAATACTTAACTTACCTGAGCGCTCAGTTCTAATACCAAAGTTAGCTAAAAAGTCGGTATTACCATTACCCGTGCTAAATTCAGATGTTAACATCGAACGTACTTGGTTTACAGAGCCTCTAAGTAATGAATCACCCGCAAGTGCACCAACGCCCTCTTCAGCGCTAGAGCGACCGAGCTGATTTGATAAATCAATAAATGCATTAAACTTCTCTACAAACGACTTTAATCCAGCAGCAACATTATTATTATTTTCAGTGATAGTTGCTTTACTTAAATCATCGTCTGCATTGTGAGTTTTTTTGGCATTAATGGTGACGCCCTCAATGACATCTTTAAATTCATTTGTACTGCTTGTCGCAACAAGCGTCCCATCAATCGTAATTGAAGCATCCGTCGCTGCTGTTACTTCGTTTAAGTTTTCAGCATACGTTGTTGATGTTGTATCACTATCATACGCAAGACGAGACAAGCCAGACAAGTCTGTATTACCACCATCACCGACATCATCAACTACAATTTTTATTGCGTTTTCTGCGCCGGTTTCTTTACTTGATAACACTAATCGCTGACCGGTGTCATCAGTTATAATGGTGGCGTTTACAGAGTCATTATCAACTGAATCATTAATCGCGTCACGTATATCAGCCAGCTTTGCTGTGTCTGACACATTTATGTCAAAACTGTTAGAGCCAGAACTAATCGTGAGCTTACCCTCTCCCACCGCTTCATCGCCAGCTATAGCATTTGATGTTAGCTTTTGGTTCTCAGCCAAACTATTAACTTTAATAGAGTAATTATTGGTTTGCGCGTTTTTTTCAGAGCTTAAAGAAACAAAGTCGTCACTGCCACTGATAGTGCGCTTTTGAAAGTTTTCGATGTCACCCAATGATTCTAGTGAACCATTAAGCTCTTCCAAAGAGGCTTTTAGGGTACCTACTGCAGATATATCGGTAGTAAAGTTTGCTTGCTGTTTAGTTACTCGAGCTTGGTAAGGGCTTTTTTCAGCATTCACTAAAGCAGTTACAATTTCATTAACTTGAAGCCCTGAACCTATACCTTTAAATGAAATATCCATAATAATTACCCTCTTAAATTACTGAAAACTAAACTTTAAAATCAACCAATACACCGGTGGCTTCCGCTAATTTAGCAACGATACCTAATACCTCTTCAGACGGGTACTGCTTAACTAAATCACCACTTTCTTTATCAATCACCTTAATAACATTACGGCCAGAATCTTCGTCGACCTTAAACTGAAGGCTGCGATTCATTTCGCCCATAAAGTCCTGCAATTGCTGTACCACCTTCTCTAGTTTTTCAGGTGATAACTCAGTTTTAGAAATTTCGCTATTACTTGCAGTGGTGGTGATGGGTGTATTCTTTTGTTCATCAGCATTTTGCTTAACTTGTGATGGGGTTTGGTAACTTGAGGTAACCTCACCTTTTTGCGCTGAGCTGATATTTAGATTTAAACTTTGCGTTTCCATAATTCGCTCCTACTATAAAGCGATATAAAGCTTTATACCTATACAAGAAAGGAAGGGTTGCCCCTTCCTTAGTAGTTAAAGTATAGAGCTTATTGTTAAATTAACCTAATAAGCTAAGTGCTGCCTGTGGCAACTGGTTAGACTGAGCTAAGATTGTTGTACCAGCCTGTTGCATAATCTGGTTCTTAGTTAGTTTAGCCGTTTCTGCAGCATAATCTGTATCTTCGATACGGCTTTTAGAAGCAGATACGTTTTCTGATACGTTTGCAAGGTTAGCAATGGTAAAACCAAAGCGGTTTTGCACCGCACCTAAGTCAGCTCGTTGCGCATCAATTTGCGCAAGCGCGGCATCAATTGTTTGAATTGCATCTTGTGCACCTTCGCTAGTCGAACCAGAAATATCAATAGATTCAATGCTAACAAGACCGCTGCCCGCACCTGTTCCAGTCACAGAGGAATTTGCAGTATCATCACCTAAATATTCAGATACATTGGCACCTGCTGTTGAATCACTAATCGCTATTTTATTAGCAGAAGTAAGCGACAATGTTGATGCTACTGCTTGATCACCATCTACTGTACCTGTATATGCAGCGGCTCCCTCATTAGCATTAACTAGCTGCACTGTACCTGTCCCCGTGCCTGCAGCTGTGTCAACTTGAACCCCGTTAACTCCGGTTGCATTTAAGGTAATAGTTTCGTCATCTGAGTTATAAACGGCATCATAACCGTCAGCCACCATAGCTTCAGCTAGTCTAGCACCATCCCCACCGAAATTACCCAAATCGTAATCATCTCCGCCAACAGATAACACGTCATCATCCGCTGAACTCAAATTTTGGATTGTAACGCTTAATTTGGCTTCAGCTGTTACACCCGTTGCAGCAGCATTTATTTTTTCTGCCATATCATTTGCGCCGTCAGTAGCTCCAAAAGCAACTGCAGTACCATTAACGCTCCAGTTTGCTGGTTGAGTTTGAGTGGCTAACTGAGCCGATAAAAGAACATCACCACCAGAACCTAAAACCGAACCTGAACCTGATATATTATTTGCACCGATTGCATCTGCTGATACATCACGCAAAGTTACGTTAATTGTTTCATTTGCGTTAGCACCTACTTGAAACTGTTTAGTACCGAATGAACCATCTAGTAAGCTTGTGCCACCAAATTTAGTCGTTTCAGCGATACGAGTAAGCTCTTGCTGTAACGCGCCCACTTCTTTTTGTAGTGCGGCACGAGCGTTTGCATCGTTTGAACCATTAGCTGATTGCAAAGATAGGTCACGCATACGTTGTAAGATGTTTGATGACTCTTGCATCGCACCTTCAGCGGTTTGCGACATTGAAATACCGTCATTCGCGTTACGCTGAGCAACACCTAAACCATTAATTTGTGAAGAAAGACGGTTCGCAATTTGTAGACCTGCCGCATCATCTTTCGCACTGTTAATTTTCATACCAGATGAAAGACGTTGCATTGATGTACCTAATGCTTCGCTAGATTTTGATAAGTTTCTTTGTGCATTTAATGATGCAACGTTAGTATTTACTGATAAAGCCATGTTATAACTCCTGATTACTTTCGTAATGTAACTAATTGATTTTAACCAAGAGCCATCACAATAAAAATCTGTTCAAGCTCCGTTCTAATTAAGTTAACGGCCGTTATAAAATTACCTTTAGCTTTTTTTTAAAAAAACAGTAAAAACTTTTAATTGATTGAAATACAAAT
>NZ_BADW01000188.1:0-101 GCF_000241165.1 Pseudoalteromonas sp. BSi20439 | reverse complement strand
TGAATAAGAACCGAAACGAAGTTTCGCAGTCTTATGAACGCGAGTCAGGACGACGAGCCGGTCCCACGCTTCAGGATGAATTAATGGCAGTTAGACACAGA
>NZ_BADW01000189.1:0-9923 GCF_000241165.1 Pseudoalteromonas sp. BSi20439 | reverse complement strand
AAATGCGGCGGTGATGCTAAGGCCAAAAAAGAAGGCAAGTGCGGCGAAGGTAAATGTGGCGGCGAAGCTAAGAAAGAAAGTAAAGCTGGCGAAGGTAAATGCGGTGCACAAGGCAAAGCTCAAAAAGAAGGTAAGTGCGGTGAAGGTAAATGCGGCGCACAAGGTAAAGCCAAAAAAGTAGGCAAAGCCGAAGAAGGCAAATGTGGCGGTGACGCTAAAGCAAAAAAAGAAGGTAAGTGTGGCGAAGGTAAATGTGGTGGTAACCACTAAATTTTTCTTTTTTTGATACAAGTGAGAGGGCCATTAGGCCCTTTTTATTTAATATGAGGTTTTATTATGGCTCACATTCAAACACCTAACTTTGGCATGGTCGGTTTAGGTTTGCGAAGAGAAATGCTAGATGAGCTTGAAAATGCAATACCAAAACAAATTGAGTTTATGGAAGTAGCTCCAGAGAACTGGTTAAAACTAGGCGGGCGCTTTGAAAAGCAATTTAAACAGTTAACTAATAATAATCACTTTGTTTGCCACGGTTTGTCACTTTCTATTGGCTCACCGGAGCCGCTCGATATTGAATTTATAAAGTCGTTAAAAAACTTCTTTGATAACCACGATATTAAAGTTTATAGCGAACACTTGAGCTATTGCTCAGGTAAAGGCCATATGTATGACTTAATGCCAATTCCTTTTACTGAAGAAGCGATTAAACATGTCGTTTCTCGGGTTAAACAGGTACAAGATATATTAGAGCGACCACTTGTGCTCGAAAATGTGTCTTATTATGGTGCCCCTGGTCAGCAACTATCGGAGCTTGAATTTACCAATGCTATTTTAGAAGACGCTAATTGCCAGCTGTTGTTAGACGTTAATAATATTTATGTGAACTCGATTAATCATGGCTATGATGCACAAGCGTTTTTAAGTGGGCTACCAACCAATAAAATTGCCTATTGCCATGTTGCAGGTCACTACAATGAAGCTGATGACCTTATTATAGATACTCATGGCGCAGATGTTATTGACCCTGTCTGGCAATTGCTCGATAGCGCATATCAAGCACATGGTGTTTTTCCCACACTGCTAGAGCGAGATTTTAATATTCCACCTATTAACGTGTTAATTAAAGAGCTGGATATAATCCATCAATTACAAGCAAAGCACCTTAAGTTGTTATCAACAGCACAAAGCGCTTAGCCGTTAGTATTTAACAAATACTTGCTATTTCAGGGTTTCAAAAGAGTCGTTATCATGAGTTTTATTGATGTACAAAATGAATTTATGGCCCATATTCGAGAGCCTAATATGCAGCCGTGTCCAACCGATATTGAAGACAGGCGAATGGCCATTTATCGGGATCTGTTTTTTAATAATATTAATGGCTTTGTTTCATCGGCATTTCCAGTTTTAAAAACACTCTATAGTGAGCAACAGTGGCTATTGCTGGTTCGTCAATTTTTTAGTGAACATGATTGCCAGTCTCCTTACTTTTTAGATATTGCTGAAGAATTTATTACCTATTTAATGACAAGCTATGTACCTAAAGAGTCTGATCCGGTATTTATGCTGGCGCTAGCTCATTATGAATGGATTGAGCTTGACGTGTCTGTAATGAAGGCTGACCCCCGTGAGCTCCCTCTAAGCACTAATAAGCTTACTCATTCTCCTTTGTATTTATCTAAAACAGCGCGTAACTTAAGCTACGACTATCCAGTGCAACATATAAGTGAAGAATTTCAACCTCAACAGCCTTCAGAGCAGCCGTATTTCTTTGTTGTTTACCGCGATGAGAGTGATGAGGTGCAATTTTTGGCCACCAATGCCATGACCGCCATGCTACTGTCTATTATTGAAAATGAAGCGGGGAGTACGTTTGAGCAGGTTTGCCAACAGGTTAGTGAAAATGCACCACAATTTAATCTTGAGCAAATAACACAAGGGGCACTCAGTACCTTAACAGCTATGGCACAGCGGCAAATTATAGTGACAAAAAATCAAGACTAAGCTCTTTATTGATTATTTCACATCGTCTATTATAGCGCCTTTATTTGTTGTGCTTAATAAAAGGTTGTACCCATGTCAGATGATAAAGACTTTAAAGACCCGTTCAATGCGGCTTACTTTTTTGCATTCTTAGCCGTATTTGCTGGAATAGGGTGTTTAAATGCCATTTTAGGTTGGATCACCAGCTTAACTTAATCAGGTTTTATTTTAAGGCTGTTGTTTTTCATCAGCCTTACATTTTTATCACTTCCCTCTCCCGACACTTTATAATTATCGCAAACTCGCAATTTACGACCACTTAAGGTTATAATCACCTGCTTTGTAATATTAATCATTGAGCAGTTAAAATTATGACTCAAGTAACACCAGCAATTATCAAAAACAGCATTACTACAATTGCTGATTATCCTAAAGCGGGCATTATGTTTCGCGATGTAACAACCCTAATGGCAAACCCTGAAGCGTTTAAAGCAACCATAGATGCATTTATTGACGCTTATAAAGACCAAGGTTTTACTAAAATTATCGGCACTGAATCACGTGGCTTTATTTTTGGTGCTCCGCTATCTTATGCTTTGGGAATTCCTTTTATCCCTGTTCGTAAACCAGGTAAATTACCGCGCGAAGTTATTCGCCAAGATTACCAACTCGAATATGGCGAAGATACACTAGAGCTTCATACTGATGCGATTGTAGCCGGTGATAAAGTCTTGTTAGTTGACGACTTGTTGGCGACCGGTGGTACAATTGAAGCAACAGCCAAGTTGGTTGCAAAATTAGGCGGTAACGCCACAGATGCTGCCTTTGTTGTATCACTTCCAGAGCTTGGTGGTGAGCAACGTATTGAAAAAATGGGCATCAATATTTTAAAATTGGTTGAATTCGAAGGCGAATAATCGATGAGTTATCAGGTTCTAGCGAGAAAATGGCGTCCTCAAACCTTTCATGAATTGGTTGGGCAGTCTCATGTAAAACAGGCGTTGGTAAACGCGCTGACTCAAAATAGACTGCATCACGCTTATTTATTCACTGGAACCCGTGGTGTTGGTAAAACCACCATTGCCCGTATTTTTGCTAAAAGCTTAAATTGTGATGAAGGTATATCTGCCACACCATGTGGTCAATGTAGTAGCTGTGTTGATATAGAGGCAGGGCGCTACATTGATTTACTCGAAATAGATGCGGCCTCACGCACTAAGGTTGAGGATACGCGTGAGATACTTGATAACGTTCAATATGCGCCAACGCGCGGACGTTACAAAGTATATCTAATCGATGAAGTACACATGTTGTCAAAGCACAGCTTTAATGCGTTATTAAAAACGCTTGAAGAGCCGCCTGAGCATGTGAAATTTTTGCTCGCAACCACTGATCCTCAAAAATTACCAGTGACTATTTTATCTCGCTGTTTACAGTTTAATCTGAATGCATTGTCGCAAGCTGAGATTAAGCAACAGCTTGAGCATGTGCTTACCCATGAGCAGCTTAACTTCGATAATGATGCGCTAAGTATTATTGCCAAAGCGGCCGATGGTAGTATGCGAGATGCATTAAGTCTGACCGATCAGGCGATTGCTCAAACAAATGGTGATATTAAAAATCAAGCTGTACAAGACATGCTTGGTTTAATGGACACGCATTACAGTCAGAGCTTACTTGCGGCACTATTAGCGCAAGATGGCACAGCCCTGATGAATGAAGTGGCTCAAGTCGCTAGCCGAAATCCAAATTATATTGCGCTGCTTGACGACTTAATTGCGCTAACGCATGTGATTCAATTGAGTCAATTAGTCCCTGAAGCGGCGGCGCTTGATAGCAATAACGCTGATTACATTGAGCATGTTGCAGCGCATACCCATGCTCAACAAATTCAAGTGTATTACCAGCTATTACTTAACGGCAAAAAAGATTTACAATGGGCACCTGAGCCTCGTTTAGGTTTCGAAATGATTATGCTCAGATTGCTAGCATTTGAACCTGCGCAGCTCCAAACCATTCAACCTGAACCTAGCTCACAAGCTGCGCCAGAGCAAAATAGCGCAGGGCGTGCTAATGCACTGCGTGATATTTTAAATAAAAATAAGCCAGCGCAGAGTAATACACCTCAAACTCAGCCATTAGCAACTAATACGCAGCCAAAAAAAGCCGCTGAGCCTGAGGTTTTACAGCCTGATAATAGCCAAACACAGAATGAGCAAAGTTCGGTACAAAGTCAGCCTCAAATTGTCGATACCCCTGTAATAAGTGATGAACAAGCGCAGCGTCAAAGTGAAGATGATGCCTATATGCAGCACAGTGATGTAGAACAAACTATTGCCGCACAATACGATGATGTAATGAGTAGCGCGGTTGATCAAGGGTTTAACCCTGAGTTAGCAAATGTCGCTAGTAACGCAGATCACTCTGCGTCATCAATGGGTGAGCAAGAAGCGCGAGCACAGTCAGCAATAGCGCGTATTTTACGCGATAGAAACATTTCGGGTGCCGGTAAGCTTTCAAGTGCCGCTATTGATAAGCCAACTGAAGAAAAACCAGCACCGATAAAACCTGAATTTAGCCGACCTGCCAGAAATGAAGCACAAACTGTATCGCAGCAGCCACCCCCATGGGATAGTGAGGTGAGCGATGACCTACAAAAAAAGCCTCAGCTCCCAGCACAGGGGAGCCAAGCTCAGGTAGTAAACAAACCAGCGAGCAAAGTTGACTTTAAAGCCAAGCATCAAACGATTACTGAAAATTTAGCACCCGAGCTATTAGAGCAAATTAACCCGCAAAAACCAGCACCTGTTGTTGAACAAGAGCCTAGTATTCCGGTACCTGATGATTTTCAAAGCCCAATTAGTGAAATTAGGTTTGCCCATCAACAAGACGAATGGGCCTATTTAATAAAGCGTATGGGACTTGGCGGACGCATGCGCCAGTTTGCATTGCATTCAATTTTTACCAAACAAGACAATCATTTTCATATTGAGGTCGATGAATCGCAAAAGCATTTAGATACGCCAATGTTACGTCAAAAGTTAAATGTGGCGTTATCTACTATTTATGGACACAACGTTGAGCTTAATATTGATTTTGCTAGCGGGGTGATTGACTCACCTTATTTGATTCAACAAAAAATTGATGCCGGTCGTCACCAGCAAGCGATTGATGTGATCACCAGCGATGAAAATATAGTACAATTCCAACAGCTATTTAGCGCTGAAATTGACGAAAACAGTATTCAGGCATTGTAATTAACGACCAGTGCCCTTATTTATACTCCAGTTAATGTATTAAAAGAAAGAGAGACGATTATGTTTAAAGGTGGAATGGGTAACATGATGAAGCAAGCGCAGCAAATGCAAGAGCGCATGCAAAAAGCCCAAGAAGAAATCGCAGCGATGGAAGTGGTTGGTGAAGCCGGTGCTGGTTTAGTAAAAGTAACCATGCTTGGTAACCACAATGTTCGTCGTGTTGAGCTTGATGAAAGCTTAATGGAAGACGACAAAGACATGATTGAAGATTTACTAGCAGCAGCGTGTAATGATGCTGTTCGCCGTGTTGCTGAAGAAACTCAAGAGCGCATGGGCAAAGTAACAGGCGGTATGCAATTACCACCTGGTATGAAAATGCCGTTCTAAGCAACTATGCAACTTTCAGATAGTTTAACATCGCTTATTGAAGCACTGCGTTCTCAGCCAGGTATTGGCCCGAAATCTGCTCAGCGTATTGCATTTCATTTATTAGAGCGCGACCGTAAAGGCGGCACTCAGCTTGGTAATGCGCTAACAAAAGCGATGACGGCTGTAGGGCATTGTCAGTCGTGCCGTACGTTTACCGAGCAAGCGCAATGTGATATTTGCTTAAGCACTAAGCGCCAAGACAGTGGCATTTTATGTGTGGTTGAGTCGCCTACAGATGTGTTAGCGATTGAACAAACAGGCCAATACAAAGGACTCTACTTTGTATTAATGGGGCATTTGTCACCGATTGATGGTATAGGCCCTAAAGAAATTGGCCTGGACCTGCTTGAACAAAAACTTGCGCACGGCGGTATTAATGAAGTTATATTAGCCACTAACCCAACGGTTGAAGGTGAAACAACGGCTCATTATATTGCCCAGCTTTGTCATAAGTATAAAGTGGGTGCATCGCGAATAGCTCACGGCATTCCTGTGGGTGGCGAGCTTGATTTAGTCGATGGCACAACCTTAATGCATGCATTTAGTGGCCGGCGCTTAGTCAGCCATGAATAGTTTATTTTAAGCTTAACTATTTGAACTTACTTTAAAAGCCTACATACATGTTGTAGGCTTTTTTATTGGCTTTGATTGCAATATAAATAAAACTTAAGGATGGTATGGCTGCAATAACCCAAAGTGCTAATGTGATTGTTGATGACTTTATCGCACCTGTTTGCCATGAACACATAAAAATTATTTATCAAGATGATGATATTTTGTTGATCAATAAACCTAGCGGTTTGTTAAGTTTGTCGGGTAAAAACCCTCTTAACTGGGATTCGGTTCACTATAGGCTTGTCAATGGCCAGCAAGGCGTTACCGCAGCGTTTCCTAAAGCGATATTACCTCACCGTTTAGATTTGGGCACCTCAGGAGTAATGGTGGTGGCACTTAACGAGCAAGCAGTTAAAGCACTGAATCAGCAATTTCAATCCAGAAATGTTAAAAAATATTACCGCGCAATGCTCGCGGGTCTAGTTGCTGAGTCTCAGGGAGTGATTACTGCGCCTATAGCAAAAGATAAAATGTTATTTCCGAAAGTGAAAATTTGCCACCAGAGCGGCAAACCCGCGCAGACTCAATTTAAAGTGGTTAAACGTTTTAATAAAGAGCAAAAAACCTTGGTCGATTTTACTCCTATAACTGGACGCACTCATCAACTTAGGATACATAGCCTAACGTTTGGCCACCCCATACTCGGCTGTGATTTATATAAAAATGATTGCAGTGAGCAGAGAGCTCAACGGTTATTATTACATGCCAGCGACTTATTTTTTGTTCATCCACGCACTGATAAGCCAATGCACGGGCATGCCGCAACGCCTTTTTAGTTGATTAAGCCCTTTAAAGTGTCTTTGAATGGGTTTTTTATTTTTTTACTTGAACTTCTCACGGCTCACCCCATATTAAGTGCATAACGCAGACACTTTGCAAATTGGAGATACATAAATGACTGCAGCACAAAAAGAAACATTAGGCTTTCAAACAGAAGTAAAACAACTATTAAACTTAATGATTCACTCGCTTTATTCAAATAAAGAAATCTTTTTACGCGAGCTTGTATCAAATGCATCTGACGCAGCCGATAAACTGCGCTTTTTAGCCCTTTCAAACGGTGACCTTTATCAAGGTGATGCGGATTTACGCGTACGTATAAGCGCCGATAAAGACGCTAACACAGTAACCATTTCTGATAATGGTATTGGTATGACGCGTGATGAAGTGATCAGCTCATTAGGCACCATTGCTAAGTCGGGTACGGCTGAATTTTTCAAAAACTTAACAGGCGATCAAAGTAAAGATTCACAGCTTATTGGCCAGTTTGGTGTTGGTTTTTACTCAGCATTTATTGTTGCTGATGAAGTGACTGTTCGTACTCGTAAAGCAGGAGAGACTACAGCGGTTGAATGGCAGTCAAAAGGTGAAGGCGAGTACACGCTACAAGAAATCGAAAAAGAAGGCCGTGGTACAGACATTATTTTACATCTTCGTGAAGAAGAAAATGAATATGCAGATGAGTGGCGTCTTCGCAGTATCGTCACTAAATACTCTGATCATATTTCTACACCAGTACAAATGTACAAGGCAGAAGTACCTGAGTCTGAAGGTGAAGATGGTGAAAAAATCCCAGCTGTTCCAGGTGAGTGGGAAAGCATTAACCGTGCAACTGCATTGTGGACACGTGACAAATCAGAAATTTCTGAGGACGAATACAAAGAGTTTTATAAGCATGTAAGCCACGACTGGGAAGATCCGCTTAGCTGGGGACATAACAAAGTTGAAGGTAAAACTGAATACACCAGTTTGTTATACATTCCTAAAAAAGCACCCTTTGATTTATGGAACCGTGAGCGCCAAAGTGGTTTAAAACTTTATGTGCAACGCGTGTTTATTATGGATGACGCTGAACAGTTTATGCCAAGCTACTTACGTTTTGTTAAAGGCTTATTAGACTCAAACGATTTACCGCTAAACGTATCGCGTGAAATTTTACAAGACAACAAAGTAACCCAAGCTATTCGTAAGGGGTGTACGTCGCGTATTATTAAAATGCTTGAGCGTATGGCTAAAAACAAAGCTGATGATTACCAAACATTTTGGAATGAATTTGGTCAGGTAATGAAAGAAGGCCCAGCTGAAGATGCGGCCAACAAAGAAAGCATTGCTAAATTACTGCGCTTTTCATCAACGCACACCGACTCAGAAACTCAAGATGTTTCACTTGAGCAATACATTGAGCGCATGAAAGACAGCCAAGATAAAATTTACTATGTGGTTGCTGACTCATTTATTGCTGCTAAAAATTCACCACACTTAGAAATCTTCCGTAAAAAAGGCATTGAAGTATTGTTGCTAAGCGATCGTGTAGATGAGTGGATGATGAGCCATTTAACGGAATTTGGCGAAAAGCAATTTCAGTCAATTACCCGTGGTGATTTAGACTTAGGTAAGCTAGATGACGAAGAAACTAAAAAAGCACAAGAAGAGTCTGAAAAAGAAGTTGCAGGCTTAGTTGAGCGCATCAAAACTGCGTTAGGTGATGATGTTAAAGATGTACGCTTTACTCACCGCTTAACTGACTCACCAGCGTGTGTAGTGAGCGATGACAACGACATGAGCTCGCAAATGCAAAAGCTAATGGAGTCAGTAGGTCAAGCTGTTCCAGAGGCTAAGCCTGTGTTTGAATTAAACCCAGATCACCAACTGGTTAAGCACTTAAATGATGAGCAAGACGAAGATAAGTTTGCACAGTGGTCACATGTACTACTAGACCAAGCCTTGCTTGCAGAGCGCGGTACGCTTAAAGATCCAACTGGATTTGTAACTCGCTTAAATAAACTTATGCTTGATTTAAGCAAATAAGTATTAAAAATCAATGATTGAGTAAAAAGGGAACGTCTGTTCCCTTTTTTATGCGCTGTTGTATAGACAATTAGTATAAGTTACTTGAGTATCTGCAGCGCTTATGGAAGAATTCAGACTTTAAAATAAACTCTCATATTAGGGGACAATGATATGCGCATTATTCTTTTGGGCGCGCCGGGTGCAGGTAAAGGTACTCAAGCTCAGTTTTTAATGGATAGATACGGTATTCCACAAATTTCTACCGGTGATATGCTACGAGCTGCAATTAAAGAAGGCACACCACTTGGCCTAGAAGCAAAAAAAGTAATGGACGCAGGTCAGCTTATTTCTGACGATATTATTATTGGCCTTGTTAAAGAGCGTATTGCAAAACCAGATTGTGAGAAAGGCTTCTTACTAGATGGTTTCCCACGTACAATTCCACAAGCTGATGCTATGAAAGAAAATGGCGTAGTGGTTGATCACGTTATTGAATTTGATGTTGCTGATGAAGTTATTGTTGAGCGTATGGGCGGACGTCGTGTTCATCCAGGTTCTGGTCGTGTTTATCATGTTGTTTACAATCCACCAAAAGAGGAAGGTAAAGACAACGAAACAGGTGAAGAACTTATTATTCGTGCAGATGATACCGAAGAGACAGTTCGTAAACGCTTAGGTATTTACCATGAGCAAACAATGCCATTGGTTGACTACTACCAAGCAGAAGCGAAAGCGGGTAACACGCAGTACCATAAACTAGACGGTACACAAGCGGTTGAAGCAGTAAGCAAGCAACTAGCTGAGCTTTTAGGTTAATTTTTATCTAAAATTAAAAACATAATTAAAAANAAC
>NZ_BADW01000190.1:0-27729 GCF_000241165.1 Pseudoalteromonas sp. BSi20439 | reverse complement strand
TTAACGGATCAATGTAAGTAGATTCAGATATCTCACGTAAATCAGGACGTACAACCGTTTCACCGTAGCTTAAACGCCATTGTGTTTGGTCGTCCTGAATATAAGTGAATGCAAGCGCACCATAAATATCATCTTCTTGAAACGCTAAGTTACCTAAATCATCATAATCGATTGAAGGATCTAAGCCACCAGTAAACGGGTCAAGTGGCACTGACACTTGCCTGAAATCTTCCCAACGTAAGCCACCTGTCAAACGCCATTTATTATTGAAGAAAAAATCAGCTTCAAAATAATAAGCATCTGTTTTTTGTGCTGAGCGGTAATCATCACCTGCAAACGTTGTATCATTAAGTATGGGTAGATTTAGTTCTGCGTTAGCTATTGCATCATCAGAAAGAATCGTATTCAGCTCATTGCCATTTAAATCAAGGTCTTTAAATGCGCGAGTGTTTATGTCAAAGCGACGATTCGAAGCTGAGCGCTCTTTAGAGACATAATCAGCACCTGATTTTAATTCTATATCCAAACCATCTAACATGATTGGAAAAGTAAAATTAAACCCGTAGTTTTCTACTTCATCATTAAGGTCTTGGAATGTATAACGAGCAGCCGTTGTGGCATTGGTTAATGCGATTTCATTAACTAAATCATAATTACCATCTTCGTTTGCATCATTTACAATGAACCGCGTCTGCATATTTCCTGGTGCATAACGGTTTGAGCGGCCGTTTGAGTATTTCCAATCAAAACCTGCATAGTTAAGAAAATCGAATGTATGCATGCCTTTGATTTGGTTTACTATTAACTCTCTCTCTTCATACCTTACATCGTAAGAACGAATACGCTTATTATCAGACTGGTTATTATTCTCATCAATACCTAGACGATCACGAATTTTATCTTCGGTGTCGCGTAAAATCAGCGTACTAAGGTCAATGCGATGAGCATTATTATACTCAATACCAAAGTTTACCATTCCAGACATTTTCACATTATGCTCAGTGGCAATGATTTTATCGTAACCACGCACCATAGCAGCACTGTTCTCACCTAAACGGAAGTCTTCGCCTTGGTACTCTTCGCCAACAAAATATTTGTTATCATAGCTAACCGCTGATAAAAAGCCGTAACGCCAATCACCTGACTCAAAACTATTACCCAGTGTTGCTGTAAACTTAGTATTGGGGTTTACACTTGTTGCTTGCGGGTCATAATCACGGTTTAAATCAAGTGCTAAAGCACGACTTTGCTCTGGTGTGAGATCATCTAATGATTGCCCAGAGTTATAAATATCCATGATTGAATCTGGTATTTCACGGGTGCCATCATCAACACCATACCAGTCATTCGAGCCGCCATTGTACTCAATGCCATCATCAAAGTTATTGGTGTTATAACCAAGCTGACCTGATACATCAAAAACAAATTGGTCTGGAATGCTTTTTAAGCGTATATCCACATTACCACCACCAAAAGAGGCTGGCATAGAAGGAGAATAAGACTTTTGCACAGACAAACTTTCAATAATTCCTGATGGAAATAAATCAAGCGGGATGACTGAGCGGGTCGGATCAGGACTTGGCACTGCTGCACCATTTAACTGAGTACTTGAATAGCGCTCACCTAAACCACGTACATAAATAAATTTACCATCGACTAAAGTTAAACCCGTTACACGGCGTAACGCAGATGCCGCATCACTATCGCCACTACGGGATATTTGGTCAGCACCCATAATATCGGCAACAAATGCTTGTTGTTTTCGCTCTTCAAGCACGGCTGTTGCAGTGCCTTTTAAACGACTTGCGCTAACCACAACCTCCTCAAGTACAGCCTCATCTTCGGCTTCAGCAGCATGTGCTGAAACGCTTAAACTACATAAAATTGCTGCGGAAAGTGTGGATAAGCAAAACTTTTTAGAAAACTGTTTCATGTTTACCTCTATCTGAAATAAGTTACAGAAAGTGTTAAAAAAGGTACTAGTACTATGTGCTAGCACCCATTCTTACTGTGTTATTCCAGACCTACTGTCCAGCCAGCTGTCCAGTCATTATCACTCGATACAGCACCAATATGTGATGTAGTATCGAAGAAGCTATCTACAGCGTTTACATCTGTAGGAGTTGTTATATCAATAGTATAGATACCATTAACTACGTCAGTTTGTCCTGATGCTACTAAGTTACCTAACGTCGCTGTCCACCAGTTTTCTACGCTAAAATCAACACCACTTGGGTCTTTGAAGTTCTCAGAACAGGCGATAACCGATGACTTAATCGTTAAGGTGCCATCTTGTGCATTTTTAACTGTTTCACTTTCAGTAAATATTGGTGCACCATTTTCATCTACTGGAATACCTTCAACCTCTAGACACTCACCCATGCCTACTGGGCCTGTTACAATCGTGTTATAGATTTGCGCACCCGTTCCCTCACGGAAGTACATGCCTTCACCGTCATCTTCACCTTTAAAGGTATTACCAATAATGGTTAAGTTAGCAATCATTGGATTTGATTTAGGCATTTTAGATGGTGTTTTACCGTCATTATCGGCTTCTATACCACGGTTAGCATCTGAGTTATCTGCAGCTTGCTTAACAAGGATGTGCTGAAGCTTACCTTGGAAACCATTATCCCAATCGATGCTGTCATCTTGAATACTAGTTAGCACAAGGTATTTAGCCTGCACATTACCACCAAAGAACTCAACACCGTCATCAGCATTTTGATGAACTTGTAAATACTCTACAGTAGTACCAGAACCCACAGCACCAAACGTAATACCGTTAATTTCATTACCAGGTGACAGTAAGTAGCCGCCATTCATAACGCGAACATAACGTAATGTTCCAGAATTATCTGCAGTGTCAGTACCACCAAAAACAGCACCGGCTTCAACACCTTCAACTTGTAGCGCACACTCGCCTGTTTCTGGACATTTATTAGATGGCGCATTACCTAGTAGTACTAAACCGCCCCATTGACCTGCTGCCGTTGCTTGACCAGCAACATCTTGACTTGAAGTAAATGAAATAGGCTTATCTTTAGTACCGTTGGCTTCAATTTTAGAGCCACGGCTAATGACAATATAATCTTTACCGTTACGACCATAAACAGTAACGCCAGGCTCGACAGTTAGAGTTGCAGAGTCAGCATTATCATTACCAACAAAAACAGCGCCATCAACTGCGTATAAGTTACCCGCTGTTAATGTTAAGTCTGACGTTATACGGCCAGATATTTCACATGTTGTCGTTACGTTATCCGCTGGTGAAATTGAAGTAGTACCTGCAGGACAACCAGCAACTGCAGCAGGTGCTGTCACTTCTCCACCACCATAACCAAATGCCCAACCTTCACGCCAATCGTCAGAATCATTTAGAGCACCGACAAAATCAACCGTATCAAAGAAGGCATCAACCGTATTAGCAACATCTTGTCCTGCACCTAGTAGTGGCGAACCAGCAATTGGTTGACCATTCACACCAAGCATAGGCTTGTCGTTGATCACATTACCTGTTTGTTGACTAAACCAAGACTCAAGCGCAAGCAACGTAGAACCGTCAGCACCTTTTGGATCTTTAAAATTCTCACCATTGGTACATGACATAAAGGTGTTTTGCATCAAAATAGTGCCATCATTAGCATTATTAACGGTTTCACTATCAGAGAATAATGCATCTCCGTTATCATCCAGCGCAATACCTTCTAATTCTAAGCACTCGCCCATTTCATCAGAGCCTGTGATCACTGAATTATATAAATGTAAGCCGGTACCTTCACGCAGGTAAATGCCTTCGGCTTCATCTTCACCTTTAAAGTTATTACCAATAATGGTTAAGTTTGAAATAATAGGCAAAGACTTAGGCTCTTTTGATGGCGTTTTACCATCGTTATCGGCTTCAATACCGCGGTTAGCATCAGTCGAATTTTTATCTTGCTCAACATACACAAACTGCATTTTACCTTGATAACCGTTATCCCAATCAATACTGTCATCGTCGATGCTCGTTAAAACAACATGCTTTAAGTTAACTGCACCACCGAAAAACTCAACACCGTCATCAGAGTTATTATGTACTTGCAAGTAATCAACGGTAGTACCTGAACCTACGGCACCAAAGGTAATACCGTTTAGCTCATTACCGGTTGAAAGCTCGTAACCAGCGTTTTTAACAACAACATATTTTAACGTACCAGAGCTATCCGCATTATCAGTACCGCCAAATACCGCACCTGCTTCCACACCTTCAACTTGCAGTGCACAATCACCTTCAGCAGGGCATTTATTTGAAATACCATTCCCAAGTAAAACCATGCCGCCCCATTGTCCAGAGGCTGTTGTTTCGCCCATTACATCTTGTTTTGATGTGAAAATGATAGGGTCGCTTTTGGTCCCTGTCGCTTCAATTTTAGAATCACGGCTTACGACTAAGTAATCAGACCCATTGTTACCAAAAATAACGGCTCCAGGTTCAATGGTAAGGGTTGCGCTATCTGCTTTATCTTTACCTACAAACACAGCGCCATCTAATGCCCAAAATGCATCCGTCGTTAATGTCGTATCTTCAGTGATTTCACCTGAAAGCACTTGCACTTTTACTTCACCACCCAAGGCAGCTGAAGCTTCAGTAGAAAGACTTTGACTATATTCACCTGGAAGATCAGTTGGCACTGGTGGTGTAGGTGGTGTAGGTGGTGCTACTGTTTCTTCAACATTAATATTAATATCACCACCGCCACAACCAGCGAGTGTAATTGCAGAAGCCAAAAGGCTGATCTTAAATAAACCAGATAATTTCATTGTTCACTCCGTTAAGATATTTAATTATTTTATTAGCGCATTAAGTAAAAACCCAAGTCACGTTAAAACACGAAAGTCATGCTTTAAGATCACTTGAGTTTTTCAACGAGCACTACCTTACGGGAGCTATGTGACAATACAGTTACACTTTAATAAACATAAAATGACAATGTAATTTATTTAAATAACAACCTGTTATGATAAATTTAAACGAAAAAAACCGCCCTAAGGCGGTTTTGGTGTTGCGATTATAAAACAGGTTTTGTAATCAAACTGGCAGCGTTTAAATTACAATAGTAGCGTTGGCAAATTATAACAATGCGGTGCGTAATGTTTCCGCGTGTAACTTTTCACGCTTGACATATTTGATCCATTGTTCAGCCAATCGCTGCGATTTTTTGTGTTTCTCGGCTTGCTCAAACGCTAAAATAGAGGCATCAAAATTTTGCATGCTGTATTGGGCCATACCTAATGCAACATAAGCGTTGGATTCAAAATCAAGTGAACCTTTATCTAATGCTAACCGAGCAGCATCAGCGGCATCTTCAAATTGCTCTAAGTTAACAAGTACTTCAGCCATACGTTGATCGTACTTACCGTGTTCCGAAAGCTCTGCCGCTTTTGCAAAATAACTAACTGATTTATTATCTTCTTTAGCTTGCACCATGGCTTCTGCGATAAATGCATAATTCTTCGCAGACTTTTCAGCAACGCCTGATTCAATCGCTTTACTCATTACACTGGCGGCTTTGTAAGCAAGCTGATTGTATAAATATACCTGTGCAAGCTGCCTTAGATCAGATTTAGAGGTTAAAAATCCTTGCTGATAAGCCGCTTCTAGGATTGCTAGCTGTTGTTTTTCTTTGCCTGTTTCGCCATACATACCACCGAGTTGCACCCAGTATTCAGGCTTGTTATAAAGCTTTACCATACGCTCAAGTACAGCAACAACATTGTCAGTTTGATTAAGTGAATAATACATAGCACGTTGCAGTACTAACCAGTTTTCTTTTGGCTGTTTGCCTTCGCTATCGCTTTGGGCAATCGCTAAATTAATATTATCAATGCCTTTTTGGTAATCTTTTAACTGATAATACGCTTGTGATTTAAGTACATAATAGGCATCAGTTTTAGGCTTGGTATTAATTGCATCCCACTTAGCTAAGAAATCAATTACCTTATTGTAATCACTGTTTGCCATTGCTAATTGCGCTAAGCTAAACGTAGTGCTGACACGTAATGTTTCTGGAATGCCATCTTCGGCAATCACTTTTTCAAATGAAGCAATTGCTTTTACAAGGTCGTTTTCATTGTAATAAATAAACCCATAAAAGTTATGCATCATCGCAATTTCATAAGAGTTCATACTTGATGAACGCGCTTGTATGCTATCAAGCGCGTCCAAACCCGCTTTGCTATCGCCATCATCCGCAAGTTTTTGGGCGCGAGCTAATTGGCTGTATACCTTTTCACGAAGTGCGGGCACTCGTGTTGTTTTCTGCTGTTCAGCGGCCTGTACTGTCGCCAAATTTACACCCGGAAGTACACTCAATGCACTTGGTGTAACAACGCTGGCACTGATTGCAACAGTGCACAACATGCTAAGTTTCAATAGCTTGGTTGTTAGTTTTAATTTCATAATTGCCTCACATTCACTCTTTGCTTACTTAACAGAATTAACCATTAATTTGGAAAGAAATTTTATTTTGCACACCGGCTACTTCAACAGCTTCGCCATTAACAACGCGCGGTTTATATTTAAACTTAAGGGCCGCATCCATCGCTGCTCTGTCAAACAATGACTCTGGCTCGGCTTTAATAACTTGCGGCTCTTTAACCGTACCTTGCTTTGTCACTGTAAATTCAACAATGACATACCCTTCAATACCACGCGATAACGCACGCCTTGGGTATACTGGTGCCACTTTTACTATGGGTAAATACTCACCATCACTGGTTTCTAACGCTAATCCACCCGCTAGGTTTACATCAGCATCGACATTGGCAGCAAAATCAAAGTTGTTGCTAGCAGCGTTGTTATCGCTACTTTGCATTTGTGGCGATTCCATTGGCGGAGGTGGTTCTTTAGGTGTTGGTGGCTTTTGTGGTTTACGCTCCTTTTTTTGTACCGTTTCTTCTTTTTTCAAACGGACAAAATCTAACACATTCCCTTTGGCAGGTTCCGTCATGGCGCCCTCGCCACCGGTGATCAATGCCTGCATGCCTAAAAACAGCATAAATGTGACCACACCCGCTATAATTAACGCAAGTACATAACGCATCACTCGTTACCCTTCTTGAGCCGCTATTGAAACATCAAATACACCCGCTGCACGCGAGGCATCCATCACTTTTATCAAGGTTTCTGTAGTGGCTTTTTTATCGGCCTGAATAACTACACTGCCTTGTGGATTTTCAGCTTTTAAGCGTTCAATATTGGCCTGTACGGCACGTACATCTATTTGACGTTTATTGATCCAAATTTCGCCTTGATCTGATATAGCCACTAATATGTTAGCGCGCTCTTTTTTAACCGCAGTTGCCGCTTCTGGTCGGTTTACATCAATACCGGCTTCTTTTACAAACGAGGCTGTAACAATAAAGAAAATAAGCATAATAAATACAACATCCAGCATAGGAGTCATGTTTATTTCTTCTGCTTCATCTTCTTGGAATAAATTACCTAATGGGGCTCTCATTTTACTTCTCCTAGAATAAGCGGTGATTATGTACACCGCTTTTCAATAATTATTTAGTGGTCTAACACCATAGTGTCTTGCAACAATTCAACTTCACGCTTTGCTTTACGCTGTAAATAGGTTGAGGCAAACACTCCAGATAACGCACCGACCATTCCTGCCATTGTCGGTATGGTTGCTTTTGACACACCCGATGCCATAGAGCGTGCGCTGCCTGTACCTGTAATGGCCATTACATCGAAGACTTCTATCATCCCTGTAACTGTGCCAAGCAATCCTAATAGTGGACACAGCGCTACCATCACATTAATCAGCGGTAAGTTTGCGTTTAATCGCATACTAGCGCGTGACACCATGGCTTGGCGTATTTGCTCTGCATTCCAGCTGTTGCGTTCACTACGAGTTTTCCACGTATTTTTAACGTCTTTTTTGTAGTGTCGATAGCCATTAAAAAAGTACATAAATCGCTCGAGTATCAATAACCACATCGCGAAAATTAACACGGCAATGACCAAGAGAACTTGGCCACCCGTGTCGAGAAAATCACGGATAGCATTGATTGAATCAATCAATAGCACCATGGTTTAAGCTCCTTTCTCGCTTCGCTCGGCAATAATACCTGCACTTTGTTCTTGCAAAATAAGCAGTAAACCTTTTGAGCGGGTATTCAATAAGGTATATAAAAACACCGTTGGAATGGCAACCACAAGGCCTAATACGGTAGTAACTAAGGCTTGCGAAATACCGCCTGCCATTAGTTTAGGGTCGCCAGTACCGAATAAAGTAATTGCTTGGAAGGTATTGATCATCCCGGTTACCGTACCGAGTAAGCCCAGCAATGGCGCTACTACAGAGATAATTTTAATAAGCGTTAAATTACGGGTGATTTTTGGCATTTCGCGTAAAATGGCTTCGCTTAACTTAAGTTCAAGCGTGTCGTACGCCACATTAGGATATTGGTCTTTCACTTTCATGACGCGCCCTAGCGGGTTGTCATCACGAGCTGTGTCGTCTTTTAATTGACGACGGATTTTTCCACCCATCAACATGAGTGATACAAAACGCTCTAACGCAATTAATAATGCTAATAAACCAACGCCTAAAATAACGTAACCAACAGCACCACCTTGATGGACTTGCTCGCTGGTATCAGGGGCTTGTACTAATAAACCTAAAATTGAACCACCCGTTGGGTCAAGCGCAAACGGCACCACACCGGTGTTTGCTTGCTGCAAATCAGCCGCAGTCGCAGTAAAGCGGCTACTTGGTTGGCGAGTAAGCTGGCTAATAGTATTGGTAGAAGGCGTATACTCTAGGTACTGACCGTCACTAATAAGGTTAAATGCACCCACACGTACCACTTCTTTTTGTACTTTATTGCCACCGTCAACAATTACATCAGTATTGAACCGGCTTACTTTTCCTTGTTCGGTCATTTCGCGTTGTAGCTCAAACCAAACCTTTTCGATATCTTCAATAGACGCAAGCTTTGAGGTAGAACCCATTTTTTGCGCCAATTCGTCCATAAAAGTACTACGCCCAGGTAACTGAGCCGATACCACCGAGGTTGCAAACTTATTGCTAGAATCTCCAGCAACTTGTTGTAGCACACCAAATAGCTCTTTTAATGAACCCATACGCTTTGATAAAGTATCGGTCAGATTAGCCAATTTAATTTCGTTTTCTTCAAACTGCGTTTCTAAACGCTCTGACTCGCTAAGCATCTGATTTCGTTTAGCTTGGGTGTTTTTAAGCATTTGCACTTGTTCATTTTGACGTGCTGCAAATTCTTGTTCGCGTTGTTTATTTTGTTCTGATTGCGCTGATTTACCCTGCTCTAACGTTTTTAATAGAGCATCCAAATTCATTGGTTCAGCGGCACACATCGCACCTGAAAAACCTAAGCTGGCTGCAAACACGGCCATTTTTGTCATTTTCGTTAATAATTTCATGGTAAACCTCTTATTCTGCAGCATGAATTGGCAGTGTTAACATATCGGGGGCTAGTTGTTTGCGAGCAATACGAAGCCCTTTATTAATTTGACTAATGGTTGAATCAGGCAGTGCAACAAACGACTGTGTTTTTTGATCCCAACTACCTGCTTGTTTGCCATCGCGGGTAAGGTAAATGAGTTCTAAACGACCAATGCGCAGAAAGTCGACTTCACGTTCTTTATTGTCCACATCAAGCAATGCGGTATACGCTTCAATAGTGCGTCCGTAGTCAACCTCAACTTGATAAGCCTCTAAAACACGACGAAATTTTTCACTTGATGTAATATCAGCGCGTTCCATCATTGCATTTAATGATTCAAGACGCTGCTTTCGCTCTTGCTTTAAAAACGGCACGTCTAAGGCAACAAACTGTTCAAGCCCAGTGATCATACGAAGCATTAAAGGGGTTATTTGGCGCTCAATAATCGATACTTGATCCATCGATAAATTAAGCGATTCCATCTCTTCTATTTGATTATTTAACTGTTTTGTAAGCTGTGCGTTATAAACGGCTAAACCATCTATTTCTTTATTTAGGGTTTTGAATTGCTGTAAACGCCCTTGCATTGAATCTGCAATCTTGTCTATTTTTGTTTGTGATTGCACAGCTAAATTATTAATTTCGCTGCTTTTATCAATTACCGTGTTTAAATCATTGGCGTGGACTGCTGCACTTGCGGCTACAATACCAGCTAAAATTAATGGTTTAACGCCTTTCATCGTATACACCTTTGCTCGTTAATTAGCGGATTTGCTAGTGTTTATTAATCGCTTTATCTTGTTTACAAAAAAACAATTTAAAGCGAGATAGTTTCAATGAGCGAAAGTGTATAGATTAAAAATGACAAGCGTGTTGCGTAAAAAAGTCGATTTTATGACAGCGGTAATAAATTAGCCTTATTGGCTTATTTTACAATTCAGGGGTGAAAGTAGTGGGATTAAGTTTACAGGTAGGATTGTATTTCAATCAGGGTTTGTCGCCAATCTGTGTAGTTAATAGCAATGGGGTATGCGCTATTGTTTTTTATTAATACTAACGACGGAAAACCTTGAATAGGTAAACTGCGAACAAAGTTAAGCTCATCATCAAAGCGACGCTTAAGTTCCTTAGAGTGTAACTGCTGAGTAAATAAACAGGGATCTAAACCAATTTTTTCGCATAGTTTAATAAGCACGTCTTCATCCGATGGATTTTGCGCCTTTAAATAATACGCTTGTTGAATAGCGTCGATCATCTGTGGCTCTTTGTTAAAGCTACGAGCAATTACAGCCGCTCTGCAGGAGGGATAAGTAGAACGGCGCGGTTGGCATTCTCGCCAAAAATTAAAATTAAACTCAGTGCCTAATTGGTTGCTAATGTTTTGCCATATGCCTTGTAGTTGCAACTGCATATCGACACTCATTGGCTGGTCGCTATCAGCAGCTAAACCGCCGATTCTATATTCTATAGGCAGAATATTTGCTAGAGCCGATTCAAGTTTTTGCCACGTAGGCTTATATCCCCAGCACCAGCTACACATAGGATCATGCACATAAATAAGCTTATTGACTGACATACTCGCCATGCGCAAATATGACTTTATTGCGCCCTTGTGATTTTGCCTGATATAAATATTCATCGGCTTGTTTTAATGCACTGTCGTAGTCATCAATATGATTAGCTTGTGCAATGCCAATGCTGCAAGTTAACGATACTCGTTGTTGTTTATCAGTTAATATTACATGATGTTGCACGCATTCTCTAAAACGATTAGCCAAAATACTGGCTTCTATGGTGGTCATCTGCGGTAAAATAACCACAAACTCTTCGCCACCATAACGGGCTTTAAGGGCGGTTGCAGAAAATTGCGACTCTAATAATTTAGTAAACTCTATTAATACGGTATCGCCAAAATCATGGCCGTAGGTGTCGTTTAATTGTTTAAAGTTATCTAAATCAATAAGTAGAATAGACAGCGGCAAATAATGCGCTGGCCTTGCAGCAGCAAGCTTTAAAAAATGTGATGTAATAAAACGACGATTAGGCGCCCCTGTAAGCTGATCGGTATACGCGTGTTGTTTTTGCTCTAAAGTTACATCGGCAATGGCAAGGTGGCTACGGTGACGAAAATACTCACCGATAAAAGAAAAAACCAGCACTAATGAAAACGCAGCAATAAAGCGGGTTTTTTCTACCACGCCATAAGCGACTTGGCCTATGTCTGGCCCATAAAGTAGTGCAGCACAACTCAATAACATGCTACCACTCAACCAAGCTCCAAATTTTACGCCGAGAATGGCAAATGCGGCAACAGGATAAAACATTAGCCAATATAAGGCGGTGTTTTCTTTACCGCCGGTGTATACCAATGCTAAACACATCAAAAATACAATCATCAAAGTAATTAGCGCGATAGCATTAAGATGTTTGGTTTTTATAAAATAAACAATACACCCTACAATGGTTACATTTACTGAAACTAACGCGACAGTTAACATGGGCGCATAAACACCATGGTTTGCAATCACTAAATAAGTAATTAACACCAAGGCAATCGTTATCATGGTAAATAACGAAAACACTTGGCGCTGTCTATCAAAGCTATAAACACTATCAATATTGATTAAACTAAGCCAGTTAGGTTTATTTATTTTTGTTTTACTGATCATACTTTGAATTTTTTAACCATGCGCTCTAAGTCACTAAATTGATGCTTAAGTTTGGTACACTCTTCCAAAGTAAGATTTAGGTTTGATTGGCCTTGAGTCGATAAGTCGCTGATAACGTGAATATCACTATGTAATGACTTAACCACTTGGTTTTGCTCATCCGTAGCATTAGCGACACTATGATTGGCGTCGGTTATTTGCTTTATCGCGCTGATTATTTGTTTCATTACATCGCCAACTGCATCAGCTTGCTGAACACTTTTTTCACTTTCTTCTAAACTGGTTTTCATCAGCTCAACGGCAGAGCTTGAGCCTTTTTGTAGTTCAATTACCGTATCTTCAATTTCTTGGGTTGATTGCTGTGTTCGTTGTGCTAATTGCCTGACTTCATCAGCAACAACGGCAAACCCTCTTCCCGCTTCACCTGCACGTGCCGCTTCTATTGCCGCATTTAAAGCAAGCAAGTTAGTTTGTTCACTCACGCCTTTGATTACGGCAAGTACATTACCGATATTAGCAGTATGTGAATCTAAACTATTAATTGTTTCTTGTGCTTGCTCTATATTTTGCGAAAGTTGATGAATGCTCGATACGTTATTCGTTAGTGTTTGCTGATTTTTAGCGCAATATTGATCAGCATCTTTAGCAAGTGTTGAGGCATTACTTGCACTAGTTGAAATTTCTGTTGCGGTGGCTGAAAACTGGTTAATTGCCGATGCCACACTATTGGTACGTTCACTTTGGTCGTCGTACATAGTTAATGTTGAATCTGTTTGGGTAACAAGTTTAGCAACCGCGGTTTCTAGCAACTGTGTTGAAGACT
Source organism: Pseudoalteromonas sp. BSi20439 (assembly GCF_000241165.1). NCBI lineage: Bacteria > Pseudomonadati > Pseudomonadota > Gammaproteobacteria > Alteromonadales > Pseudoalteromonadaceae > Pseudoalteromonas > Pseudoalteromonas sp. BSi20439. The sequence continues at coordinate 14,760 of NZ_BADW01000190.1, read as the reverse complement.
TAACTTGAACAATTGAATTTTGAATTTTTTCTATAAAAATATTAAATGAATTACTTAACTGACCAAATTCATCATCATTTTCTACACTGAGGCGACGAGTTAAATCACCTTCACCTTGGGCTATATCTCTAATAGCATCGTTTAAGCGATACATAGGACGCATTAAGTAACGTAATAAAAGCTGTAGCGCAAAAACAATGACTAAGGTTCCCACTATTAAATAAATCAGTGCTTTTTGACCAAATGCCGACACACTTTCGAAGGCCGTGTCTTTATTGATCACCGCCCCTAAGTACCAATCAACATTTTCTATGCCTTGAATTTTGGTAAATGACACTAAAACAGTTTCATTAGCAACTTGGTGCTCTGTAAAAGTATCGATTAGCTCAATGTCTTTACCAAATAATTCAGTGAGCGCTTTTGAATTTAACTCACTGTTTGGGTGGCTCAATATTTGGCCCTTTTGGTCTAACAAAAAACCATAGCCAAGCCCTAGAAAATCAATATTATTGATAATTTTAGCAATGGTTTGCATATCGATATCAGCGCCTGCAACTCCTTTAAATTGACCATTAATATTTATGGGCGCAACGGCAGAGATAGTCAGTTCATTGGTGGTCACATCAATATAAGGCGTGGTAAATGCAGTGTTAGTTTTGTTTTCAACTAATTTGTACCAGGGACGACTGGTTGCATCAAAATCGTCGGGTAAAATGACGCTTTGGTCATTTAAAATAAACGCACCTGAGGATTCGCCTATGTAGGTATTTTTAAAATCCCCCGCCATCTCTGCAGTATTTAATTGCGATAACGTGAGCGCTTTAGCATCCTCAACTTGATAGGTTTTTGCTAGCGAGATAACAATGGCTAACTTATTATTCAGCCAGCTTGCTATGTTTTGCGAAACAGACTGGGAACTTTGCTTTAATACTAATGATAGCTGCTCTTGGGTTTGATGACGCATTGAAAAGTAGTTGTTTATAGTGAAAATACCTAACACTAAAACTAACACTAATGACGCAGCGATGGTGATTTTGGAGGTGAATTTTAGCGAGCTAAATATAAGTACCTTAAGAATTAATCATTATTATCACTGTCTTTTTAACAAATTTTTAACTGAAAGTCTTAGCAAATGTGAACTAAGATTGATTAAATATCAAAAAACAATAATAAAGGATTATTTTTAATAAATAGCAAAAATTAATCAGGTGATATTTTTGACAAAAGTAGTCTAACTAGTTGCAAAGAATAACTCTGTGCAACTAAGCTTCTGAAGAACATAAAAGGATAGAAATTTGAATTTTTAATGACGTTATACTGAGTAATTATTATCTAAATCACTTTTGCCATTTCATTTTATTATTAGTATCGCGTGAGGAAATAATGGTTTCATCACTGCTTTGAATCCCGCCCAATTTAGAGAGTCGGTCATAAAGAACAACATTACAGGTTGCCGCTAAATTCATACAACCTATAGTTGGGATATACACAACTTCGTCGCACCATTTTAAAACGTCTTTAGGCACAGAGCCATCTTCTGGACCAAACACATAAAATGCGTTCTGAGGATGAGTAAACTCGGGTAAAGGAGTGGCACCTTCAATTAACTCAATTACCACTACTTTTGCGTCTTGTGGTTTAACTGATGCTAAATTGTCGGTGGCGGTTAATGGAATACGTTGCACCACATTTTTCGTATCAGTATGAAATTTTTGTGCATTTAAATAACGGTTGCCGGTAAAAAACACCTGCTTGGCGTCATAACAACCTGCTGCGCGTAATACACCACCCACATTGGTTGGGCTTTTAGGGTTTATTAAACCAATACTTGCTTGTAACTTACTCACTAGTTGCAATCCTTGGTTGGCCACTCGGCAATATACAAGTCAAAATCTTCCAGTTTTACATCACAATCTTTTACTGTTTTATCTTTGACTGAAATATTTAGCTCATGCATTTTAGTTTTATCGCCGTTATTAAGTAACGGATGCCACGTTGCTAAACCGCGCCCTTCATGAAGTCGGCGATAGCTACAGCTTTGGGGCATGAAAAAGATGTCTTTTAGGTTTTCTTTAGTGAGCTTAACGCACGAAGGGACTAAGGTTTGACGGTTTTCGTATTCACTACAGCCACAGGTATTGTTATCAAGATATTGACAAACAATGTTGGTAAATATTAGTTGCTCGCCTTCTCTTAGCTGATCAGTAGCAGTAAAGTCATCTTCGTCTTCACTGTCAATAAAGGTGTTTAAACAACACTTTCCACATCCATCACAAATGGCTTCCCATTCTTGCTGGTTCATTTCATTCAGGCTTTTACTAAGCCAAAATTGGGTATTTGCTAATTGTTGATCAAACATGGTGTTCTCGCCCCTTTTAAGAGCGCGCATTCTAACGTATTGCAGCAAAGCGCGCAAAGCCAATCCCTAATATCTGCATGGCTTCGCGCGATTTTATTACTGCTGAGATTTAACCCAACGTTTAATTTTTTGCTCAAGGATAGGCATAGGTAATGCACCATCAATCAATATTTGCGTATGAAACGCTTTAATATCGAATTGCTCACCTAATTGCTGGTGGGCGTAATCTCTGAGCTCTTTAATTTTAAACTCACCCAATTTGTACGATAATGCTTGCCCAGGCCATGCGATATAGCGCTCAACTTCAGCAATAACATCACTTTTTGCCATTGAAGAATTTGCTAGCATGTAATCAATGCCCTGTTGACGTGTCCAACCTTTGGCATGAAAACCTGTATCAAGCACTAATCGCATCGCTCTTAACTGCTCATCGTTAAGACGCCCATACCACATATACGGATCGGTAAATAAACCCAGTTCTTTGCCTAAGCTTTCTGCGTATAATGCCCAGCCCTCAGCAAACACCGTGTAGCCGCCGAATTTACGAAAATCGGGCAAGCTTTGCACCTCTTGTTGCAGCGCTATTTGAAAGTGATGCCCCGGAGCGGCTTCATGAATAGACAGCGTTTCGAGTAAGAACTTAGGCTGTGCTTTTAAGTTGTATGTATTGATATAAAATATACCTGGGCGCGAACCATCAGGAGCTGGTCCTGCATACGACGCTCCCGCAGCCGATTGGGCTCGATAGGCTTCAACCGCTTTGACAATATAAGGAGCCTTAGGCTCAACATTAAATAACTTTGGTAAGCGGGCGTCTATTTTTACTTTAATTTGTTCATAGGCGGCAATTAACTCATCGGCTGTTTTATAATAAAACTCATCTGAGTCACGTAAGTGGTTAAAAAAGGCTGATAATTCTCCTTCAAATCCTACGGTTTCTTTAACCGTTTCCATCTCACTTAAGATTCTTGCCACTTCACTTAAGCCAATCTCATGAATTTCATCAGCAGATAAGCTTAACGTGGTGTTTTTCTTTATTTGGTATTCGTACCATGCTTTACCATTGGGTAAATCAGCATAACCAACAGAATCGCGGGCATAAGGAATATAATCGTTAAGTAAGAAATCGCTCATTCGCTGATATGCAGGCACTAATTTATCTAAAATCAATGTTGTATACTGCGATCTTAACTGTTGCTTTTCATCAGCTGAAAAAGAATCGGGCATGGCTTTAATGGGCGAATAAAAGAGAGAATCTTCTGCGCTTGTAACAACATGCGCTTTAAATTGCGGGAGTAATTTTTTTGCTAATGGCATAGGCAGTACCACATTGTTTTTAACGCCTTGCGCCATTGATTGTTCAACACTTGCAAGCCATTTAACGAAACCTTCGGCACGCTTAATAAATTTTTGGTAGTCGGCAACAGTATTAAAAGGCTGAGCACTTTGCCCTGAACCAAATCCAGCGAAGGTATTATGCGCACCCGACATTTGATTTATCGGTAATAAATAATTTTTATATTGCATCCCCTCAAGCTTGAGGGCTAAATCTCGGGATAATACTTCAAAATTCAGTAGCGCTTGACCGGTCAGTTGTGATTCATCAATCAGCGTTAAGCGTTGTTGATATTTTTTGTAAAATGCGGCTTTTTTATCGCGATTAAGCTGCGATATTTCAGGCAAAAATTGATCATCAAATTCATGGCGGCCATTGTAAGTAGCGCTTAATGGATTAAAAGCTAATGATTCATCGTAGTACTGAGCAACGATCACATCTAATTGCTGCTCAGCTGATAATTCGCTTATTACAGGTGCGACTGACTGATTTGTGTTTAATTGTGAGCTGGTGCTCATACAACCACTTAAGGCAAACATAACGCTACTGGCAACCAGTGCTATTTTAATAACTTTCATAAATTCCCTTGTTAGTTTTTACCCGCCAATTATGCGGTTTTAAATAGCTTAAATAAAGCAATTATGGTCAATGCTATTCGTCGCTATATTATTTACTCAATAGCGCATGGTTGCTACATTCAAGTGAATGAAAATAATTATAATGACTTAAACATGAAAAAACATTTATTGACTCTATCAATCGCATTAATGAGCTTAACCAGTGCAAGTACACTAGCCACAACCTATATATCAGCCAAAGCTTTGCTTGATGTAGAAACTGGCGAGCTTAAAGCGAATCCGTTGATTGCTATAGAGGATGGCGTTATAAGCCAAATTCAATTTAATAAAAAGCCCAAGCTTAGCAGCAATGATGAACTAATAAACCTACCCACACTCACCCTAATTCCAGGATTAATGGACATGCATGTGCATTTAACCAGCGATCCAACCGTGTCTCGTAGTGAGCGTTTAGGCCAATCAGTTCCGCGTATGGCCATTAAAGCCAGCTATTTTGCTAAGCAAACCTTACAAGCAGGCTTTACCACAGTTCGTAACTTAGGTGCTGAAGGCTACAGTGTTATTGCGGTACGAGACGGTATTAATGCAGGCGATATTATTGGCCCACGCATTTGGGCTGCAGGCCCTTCATTGAGCATTACTGGTGGGCACTGCGATAATAATCGCTTACCTCCAGAGATGAAATATACTGCCACCGGCGTTGCGGATGGCCCGTGGGCTGTGCGTATTAAAGTGCGTGAAAATATTAAATATGGCGCCAATGCAATAAAACTCTGCGCCACGGGTGGGGTATTTTCTAAAGGAACAAAAGTAGGCATACAGCAATACGCCTTTGAAGAAATGAAAGCCATAGTTGATGAAGCACACATGCGTGAATTACCTGTTGCCGCTCACGCACATGGAACTAACGGCATTAAAACGGCCATTAAAGCCGGTGTAGATAGTGTTGAGCATGCTAGCTTTTTAGACGATGAAGCGATTGCGCTTGCAAAAGAGTACGGTACTTGGTTATCGATGGATATTTATAATACCGAATATACGCTGAGCTTTGGTGAGCAAAATGGCGTTGATGAAGAAAACCTAAATAAAGAACGCCTTGTATCAAAAAAACAACGCGATAGTTTTAAACGCGCTGTTGAGGCGGGTGTCAATATGGTGTTTGGTACCGACGCAGCTATTTATCCGCATGGTGATAATGCTAAACAGTTTTCCCGTATGGTTGAATTTGGTATGAGTGAATTACAAGCAATTCAAGCCGCAACCATTAACAGTGCTAAATTATTAAAGGCTGATAAACAGCTGGGGCAAATTAAAACCGGTTTTGCAGCTGATATTATAGCGGTAGACGCTAATCCACTGAAAAATATTTCTACGCTAGAGCGTATTCCTTTTGTAATGAAAGCCGGTGTCGTTTACAAGCAGTAAACCCAATACATCTTTATGAGGTTGAGCTTAGCTCAACCTTAACAATCTTTTAGCCAATGTAACTAAACTGCCCATTTAATCGTCAATACTTTATTAAAACTCCCTCTTAGTTAGGCCAACTTACACGTGCTATATCCCGTTCACGACTTTTATTTGCTTGTTTTTAGAACGCCATGCTCAATAAGCAAGCAAATAACTCATAAATAACAAAAAAATGAACTTTTTATTTAATTTTAAAATGATAACCATTATCATTCGCGCAAATTAACAAATGCGAATGGTTATCAGTTTATGAAAAGATTTCAATACTCTCTCCTCTCTTTAGCGTTTTTAAACGCAAATTTAGCAATAGCAAGCGAGTCACAAGTTAATTCAGATATTGAAAGAATTAGCGTTTACGAGCAACAAAATCGAGTGGTGATGAGTTCAGGTTTAGCGACTAAATCAGATATGTCACTTATGGAAACCCCTGCACCCGTGGTCATTGTTGATAAAGCGCTGATTGAATCACAAGGTATTGATAGTCTTCAGGATGTGATCCGCAATGTGAGTGGCTTAACTCAAGCGGGGAATAACTATGGCATTGGTGATAACTTAGTTATTCGTGGCTTGGGCGCTAATTACACTTATGATGGCATGTATGGCGGCGCAGGCTTAGGCAATACATTTAACCCTACTCGTTCTTTAACCAATGTTGAATCGATCGAAGTATTAAAGGGCCCTGCAACTGGCTTATATGGTATGGGTAGCGCCGGTGGTGTGATCAATCTTATTGAAAAGAAACCCCAATTTAACGAGCAACATACGCTAGAAATAGATATCGGTCAGTGGGATAGTTATTCACTTGCACTAGATAGCACCAATGCAATAACCGATGATTTAGCTTATCGGGTAATGGCCAAAACCGCCTCTAGCGATGGCTTTCGTGATTTAAAAGAGCAGCGCGATGAAATTTATTCGTCTTTAAAATATGTGCTTAATGACCAGCAATCTTTTGTATTGTCTGGGGCATATGTTAAAGATGCTATTGCAGTGGATTCTATTGGCCACCCTATTCGTATCTTTAATAGTGAATCGGTTAACGGTTTAACCGCTGGAGAAGTATCAGGCGCCGATTTAGTTAATGACCCTACAGCAAGTGGCATACAATTGAGTGAAGCACAACGAAATGAACTGGCTAATTCGTTGGCAAATAACGATGGCCTGACACCCTTTAACTTTGGTACCAATGGCATAATATCACCGATGGCAAAGGATAACGAAGGTGAAGAGTTGCGTTTTAAATTAGCGCATAACTATTACATTAGTGATAATTTATTTTTAAATCAACAGCTACAGTATCGTAATTACACCTCAAGCTTTGCTCGCCAAACAGGTGCTTATAATTATGTGTACTGGAACCGACGCGGTGTAATTAACCAAGACCCACGCGCACCGTTAGTTGTAGATAATGTATTACACCCTTTTGCAGCCAGACGCCAAGAATATCGCCAAGTAGAAGCAGATGAGAAATCATGGCAATACTTTTTAGATTTACGTTATGACTTTATGCTGGGCAATATAGAAAACGAATTACTGGTTAATGCCAACTACGAAGACCGAGATATTCGTTTTAAACAATACTCCATTTATGATGCCGATAAGGTTATTAAAAACAGAGACGGTGAAGTGATTTACCAAGGTGCACTACCGTACATTTTTGATATGCGTCAACCAAATTGGCCGACAGGTGAATTTGCTGATTATGATCCGCTTAAAACCAGTGATTACAATAAAAAAGTACAAGCTTGGGGCGTAGGCCTTCAGCATGTTGCTTATATTAATGACAAAATCACCACTCGTATTGGGGTTGCTCACAATCGTATTAAACAAAGTTACGAGCACTTTGGAGTTGATCCACGTTATAGCCAAAGCCGCGCAAATCCAACGCCTGAAGCAAACACATCAGACAGTGGTTTAACATATAACTTAGGTGCTACTTATCAAGTAAACGCTGATATGGCTTTGTTTTTAAATCACTCAAAAGGACGCACTGCTTACAGTGTTCTTGGCTCTGTTGCTGGTAATGAAGCTGATAGAGAAGACTCAGAATCAGTGAGTAACGATTTAGGCTTTCGATTTAAGGCATTTGATGACCAATTACTGGCATCTATTGTGGTATTTGAAAGTGCCCGCACTAATTTAGAATACGCCAACCCTCTTTATGAAGCCGGTGTGTCAGCACCTAACGTAGTAGAGAGCTTTTTTGATGGCGAAGAACAAACAAAAGGTGTAGAAATTGATTTAAATGCGTATTTGAACGATCAATGGAAAGTTAATATTAACGGTGTTTATCAAGACGCCCGCGATAAAACCAACCCAAACAGCTCAAGTTTTGATACCCGCCAAAAAGGGGTGCCTTATGTAACGGCAAGTTCATGGGTTACTTACTCAGCGGCGTTGTTTGAATTACCTCACGCAGTAGATTTAAGCGCAGGCTTAACATTTGTTGATAAACGCAGTACTAACTCAAGTTCATTCGGTATTGATAATGGCTACGTACCCGCTTATACCGTATATGATGCTGCCGTTAGCTATAAAGCTGATAACTGGCAGATGCAGTTAAACATTAATAACCTGTTTAATAAAAAATACTATTCTAAAGCCATGTTTTTAGGCGGAATGCCAGGTGAAGAACGTAATGCAAAGCTAAGCTTTAGTTACACACTTTAATAGTTTAATAATTTAAAAAGCACGGTATTTCAATTGAGATACCGTGCTTTTTTCATGTAAAAACTTAATATTAAATCGTAACAACTATGCGGCCGTTTATTTCGCCTTTAAGCATGTCATCAAAAATTTCATTAATATCTTCAAGTTTTTTCTCTTCAATGATGGCTTTTACTTTGCCTTGCGCAGCAAATTCAAGGCATTCTTGTAAATCTTTACGCGTACCTACAATAGAACCTACTACTGATACACCATTCAGTACGGTGTCAAAAATTGGCAGTGGCATATCCTCTGGTGGCAAACCAACTAATACACATTTGCCCCCACGGCGAACACTTTTATATGCTTGTTCAAACCCTGGTTTTGATACTGCGGTACAAACAACAGCATGCGCGCCACCTACTTGCTCAAAAATAGCTTCACTGGGCACCACTTCTTTAAAATCAAGTGTAATATCAGCACCTAACTCTTTAGCTAGCGCCATTTTCTGTTTGCCAGTATCAACAGCAATTACATTAAAGCCCATTGCTTTTGCATATTGCACCGCTAAGTGCCCTAAACCACCCACACCGACAATAGCAACCCATTGACCTGGTTTAGCGCCAGACACTTTTAATGCTTTGTACGTTGTTACGCCGGCACAAAATAACGGGGCAGCTTCAGCAAAACCTAAGCCTTCTGGTATTTTGATGATGTAGTCACCATGTGCTAAACAATATTCTGCATACCCACCGTCAATAGAGTAACCAGTGTTATGTTGCGATAAACAAAGGGTTTCGCGTCCATCTAAACAAAACTCACAATGGCCACACGCACTGTAAAGCCATGGTACGCCTACTCTATCGCCCACTTCTAAGTGCTTAATATTACTGCCTAGTTTTTCTATTACGCCTACACCTTCATGCCCTGGTACTAAAGGCATTTTTGGTTTTACTGGCCAATCACCATGACACGCATGTAAATCGGTGTGACACACACCACAAGCGGCTATTTTTACCAGCACATCGTTAAGACCTACTTCTGGGATAGGTAAATCGGTGATCGCTAACTTGCCTTTGTATTCTGTATTAATTGCTGCTTTCATAGTCATTCCATCGTTTATAAAAAATTATGCTATTTAACATGGGTGTTAAACAACAATGTCATGTTGCATACCCGCAACATACCTCACTATAAATGCTTAAATATTAATCTATATCAATCATTAGTCGTAAAACGTAGTTTTTTATCCCAGCTTAAGTCTTGCCATACTTAACCAGCGTGCTAGCATAGATTTCATTTATTTTTGAAACTTGTAACAATGACATTATCAGAAAAAAACTTTGCCTTTGTAATGCATTGTGGTGAGATGGGCAGCCGCTGGGGATTTAACCGCACCATTGGCCAAATGTGTGGATTATTAATTATCACTAAAGACCCCATGACAGCAAACCAAATTGCCGAGGCACTGAGTATCTCGCGCGGCAACGTCAGCATGGGAATTAAAGAGTTACAATCTTGGCAGCTGATCAAAGTAATGCATATCCCAGGGGATCGAAAAGAGTACTATGCCCCTGCAGGCGATATTTGGGATATGGCAAATCGCGTATTTGAAGAACGTAAAAAACGTGAAGTTGAGCCTACACTGAGCTTACTTAGAGATAATTTACTGGACGAAGCAAGTAACGACGATGAAATTTATGCTCAAAAACAAATGGGCGAAATCCATAACTTACTTGAAACAGTAACTAAATGGTCCTCAGAATTACAACGTTTAACTCCTGAGCAGCTTAATAAGCTAATGAAACTAGGTTCAGGGATTGGCAAAGTCATTGACCTAAAAGATAAAATATTTAAAAAAGAAATTTAGTCGATATGTAACTCACAAAAAAGCCGCAATTTGCGGCTTTTTTTAGTTATTTGCTTTAGCTTAAATCTTTGGGTAAGCAATTCTATCTGACAAATAGCCCACGCTAGTTGCAAAGTAATATGACCGATTCCAGTGCATAAATACCTTGTAGTTGTCGTATGCTAAATACATGCGCCCATTTACATCATCAGGCATCACTAGTGCAGCATCCACAGCAACATTTGGTAAATCGCTGCCATCAGCACGACGAACCCCTAATGCTTGCCAGTCAGCGAGTGAGCGCTCTGAATTGTTCCAATATTCAAGCCATTGCTTACGTGTTTTAGTACCGCGCTTTAAAATATACTGCTGATCAAAATTAGCAGGTAATTGAACTTGGCGACCCCAGGTTAAGTTGTCATTCCAGCCCTCTTGCTTTAAGTAATTAGCAATAGAGGCAAACGCGTCTTCCTTAGTTGTCCAAATATCTTTGCGACCATCATTGTTGTAATCTACAGCATAGGCATTAAATGAGGTTGGCATAAATTGAGTTTGCCCCATTGCACCTGCCCATGAGCCTTTAAATTTATCAAGCGTAATATGACCCGACTTTAATATATCCAGTGCTGCCCATAATTGGCGTTTGTATAGTGCTTCACGGCGTCCATCAAATGCTAGTGTTACCAACGATGAAATCACGTTGTGGCCACCTTGAATGGCACCAAAATTACTCTCTAAGCCCCAAATAGCCACGATAAAGCGTGCTTGAACACCAAAGTCTTTTGCGACCTTCTCTAAAACTTCTTGGTTTTCTTTATATAATTTACGCGCACGATCAATTTTCCATTGAGGCACACGTTTTGGTAAATATGTTTCCAGTGTTTCTTTTACTTCAGGCTGATTTTTATCTGCAGAAATCACTTTTTCTTTATAAGATGCAGTGGCAAATGCTTGCTCAATTAACTGAGTATCGTAGCCTTTAGCTATTGCCTCTTGCTTTAAATTAGTAAGGTATTGTTGAAACTCAGCTTGGGTTTTTGCCATCACCGATGAGCTTAAACATACACCACACAATACAACTGCTAATTTTTTAATCACTATCTACTCCATTTTGTTTTCTTAATTGACTCAGCAAGTTTTCCTCTGGTGGCGGAATTTGTAAATAATAGCCTTGGTCGCTAAGCGACTGTTTTAAAGTGTCTAAATCCGCTACGCCTAATTGAGTTCGCTTAGCTAAGTTAATGATCATCACGTACTGAGGTTGACCAAACATGGCCATTAAAGGTTCCGGAACTTTACTAAAATCGTCTCTTTTTCAATAAATAAGAAAGTATCTGCTTTTTTCTTACTTTTATATACCGCAGTTAGCATTATGGCCCTATAAAATCTTGCTTAACAGTGCTACACACTATAACATGGCAATAATAATAAGTTATAAAAATTAGTGTGGAAACTTTAATAAAAGCCTTGTTCAGCCTAGGTTTATATAAAGTTACATGCTAACTAGACAATCCAGTTGAGCATCTATGTCGGACCAAATTTTTGAGCTAAAAGGCAACCTTTTTACGTTATCAGTTTTACATCTTTATAGTACTGATATTAACCTTTTAGCAGAACAACTGTATGTAAAAATAGCCCAAGCCCCAAAATTCTTTGAGGGTGCCCCCATTGTCGTTAATTTAATTGAAGTAAAAAACAGTACAATCGACTTTGTTCATTTAAAATCACTTATTGAACGCATGAGCTTTAATGCGGTGGGTGTATGTAATGGTTCGGATGAGCAACACAAACAAGCAAAAGCTGCAGGGTTATCTGTTTTAAACTATTCACAAGACGTTAAGAGTGAACCCGCAAGAGTGGAGCCTAATACGTCAGTGGTTGAAAAAACCGTGTATTTACCAGCACAAATTATTAATGGTGCAGTACGCTCAGGCCAACAAGTTTACGCCAAAGACCGTGATTTAGTGGTGTTAGGTGCAGTAAGCCATGGTGCAGAGGTGATTGCCGATGGTAATGTACACATTTATGGAACTCTACGCGGCCGTGCTATTGCCGGTGCAAAAGGGCTAGAAAACGCATATATATTTTGTAATAAATTAGAAGCAGAACTCGTTTCAATCAATGGTAATTACTGGATCAGTGACTCACTGCAAGGTGAACACTGGGGTAACGCAGTTCAAATACAACAAAAAAATGAATCTTTAGAAATTTCAGCTTTGGTTAAAGGATAAATCTCATGGCAAAAATAATTGTCGTTACCTCGGGTAAAGGGGGTGTTGGTAAAACAACATCAAGCGCAGCAATTGGTACAGGCTTAGCATTAAAAGGCTACAAAACTGTTATCATCGATTTTGATATCGGCTTACGTAATTTAGACCTAATTATGGGTTGTGAACGTCGCGTAGTGTATGACTTCGTTAATGTAATCAATGGCGAAGCCAACCTTAACCAAGCACTCATAAAAGATAAACGTGTAGAGAAGTTATTTTTACTTCCTGCATCACAAACACGCGATAAAGATGCACTCACACGCGAAGGTGTTGAACGTGTACTTAATGAGTTAAAAGAAGACTTTGACTACATAGTCTGTGATTCTCCGGCAGGTATTGAAGCCGGTGCAATGATGGCAATGTACTTTGCTGATGAAGCAATTGTAACCACTAATCCAGAGGTTTCATCAGTACGAGATTCTGATCGTATACTTGGAATTTTACACAGTAAATCTAAACGCGCCGAAGAAGGTTTAGAAAACATTAAAGAGCATTTGCTAATAACACGCTATAATCCAGATCGTGTAACAAAAGGTGAAATGCTATCTGTTGAAGATATCCAGGACATTTTAGCCATCGACTTACTAGGTGTCATTCCTGAATCTCAAGCAGTACTTAGTGCATCTAACTCAGGACAACCCGTTATCCTTGATAGCGAATCTGACGCAGGCCAAGCTTATGCCGATGCGATCAGTCGTTTATTAGGTGAAACGGTTGAATTTAGATTTTTAGATGTTGAGAAAAAGGGTTTATTCAAACGGATATTTGGAGGTTAATGTGTCTTTACTTGACTACTTCCGCTCAGAAAAGAAAAACAGTGCGTCATTAGCAAAAGAGCGATTGCAGATCATTGTCGCGCACGAACGTTCTCAGCGTGGTACACCTGATTACTTGCCGCAATTAAAGCAAGATATATTAGATGTCATTCGTAAGTACGTAAATGTAGGCGCCGATGCGGTTCAAGTTCAGTTTGATCAAAATGAAGACGATTTAGCCGTACTCGAGCTCAATGTCACATTACCTGACGAAGAAAAGAAATAACAAACAAGGGCGCTAAGCGCCCTTTTTATTTGTTTGTCACTCGCCTTTATGACTTTAATTATCCCACTCTTTAAGGGCATCTTTAACAAAGTCATAGCGCCATGAACTGAGTAAATCTGGCTTTATGTGATTTGCTTTTTGTTCATCCGTTAATTTCCAATTCCAACTAATTAGCTGATTAATTTGCTTTTTAGATGCCATGACGTCTTCTGGTATATTGTGCTCTTTAGCAACTTTCGTAATTTTTTGTTTGATTTCTTTCGCTACTTTTTTATACGTAGGAAAATCAATGAGACGTTTGAGTACTTGTGGGTGCTGTTCAGGTGGAACTGTTTTAGCCTGCTCAATGCACTTTAAAATTTCAACCCCTGAACGATTCACTTCAATAGGCTCAACACCCGGAATTTGTCTCAAGGCATTTAAACTTGAAGGACCTCGTTTAGCGATTTCAGACATGTTATGCTCTTTTAGCACAAAGTTAAGCGCTAGATTTTTTCGAATTGCTTTATTTCTTCGCCACACAGCTAACTCTTTAAGTACCGCTAATTCATGCGGCTTAAGCTGCCATGCATTTTTAATCTCTTTATAAAGTAACTCATCTGGTGTTTGAAAAGCACGCTTGTTTGCCACTAATTCACTTTCATTGATCACAATGTCGAATAAATCAGCTGCTTTAATGCTGTCTATAATTAACTCAAAACAAGGCAGTAAGTGAAACGTATCGGCCGCAGCGTATTCAAGTTGTTTTTGAGTGAGAGGACGTTGTAACCAATTGGTGCGCGATTCACTTTTATCAATTTCAATATTCAATAAGGTTTTTACCATTAAGGCAAACCCCATACAGTTGCCCTCACCTAATAGCTGAAGTGCAAACTGAGTATCAAACAATGGATAAGGAACAAAACCTGCGTATTTTTGAAAAACCTCAATATCTTCAGAAGGAGAATGAAGTACTTTTAACACGTTTTGATCTTTAAGTATCTGCCAAAAATCAAATAAGGAAAGCTCTGCAAGCGGGTCGATGAGTGCTAAATGTTCGCCATCATAAACTTGAATGAGTGCAACTTCGGGATACAAAGTACGGCGGCGCATAAACTCGGTATCAATAGCAAGAATGGGTTTGTTTTTTATTTGTTCTACAAACGTATTTAGCTCATTTTGGGTTTGGATCAATTGGTAGTGCACTGAGTCTCCTACAATAAAAAAAGACGCAC
>NZ_BADW01000191.1:0-240 GCF_000241165.1 Pseudoalteromonas sp. BSi20439 | reverse complement strand
GTGCCTTAGCACACAGTTTAGTGTGCCGACTTAGCTCAGCTGGTAGAGCAACTGACTTGTAATCAGTAGGTCAACCGTTCGACTCGGTTAGTCGGCACCATTTTATTTTAGTTACAATGTTTACAATAACGTTTAAACTAGCACTGTTTAAGTGCCTCGATAGCTCAGTTGGTAGAGCAGAGGATTGAAAATCCTCGTGTCCCTGGTTCGATTCCGGGTCGAGGCACCATTTATACAAAG
>NZ_BADW01000192.1:0-19772 GCF_000241165.1 Pseudoalteromonas sp. BSi20439 | reverse complement strand
TGACTGAGTTATTTGAATTGGTTGTTCTAATTGCGGGTAATGGCCTACCCCTTCTAGTTCAATAATATCTGGATTAATGATTAATTCGCGATAACGTTTAACCATATGACGACCCGAAACGGGGTCGTCCATACCGCAAATTAACCGCATGGGTACATCTGCTTGTTGTAAAGCGCTCACCCAACGAGCGCGATGTAATTTACGCTCTGTGATGTAATAAATCAGTTTTGACATGACTGGCTTGCCCTGTTTGTATGCAATTAACTGCCACAACTCCTTGAGCTCTTTTTCAGCAAGGGGCGTAGCGCATATATTATCAAAATTACGCTTAAAGCTTTTATAGTTTGCAAGTCGCGACACTAAAGAGCCTATGGGGCTAAGTAACAGCTTTTGCAATAGAACCGGTTTATGTGTTTCTGGAAATAACCCGCCGTTAAGAAAGCAGATGCTTTGTATTTTTATGGCATATGGCTCATTTAAGTTGCTTCTAGCAAGTAGCTCCTGCGCTACCGTATCACCGTAATCGTGGCTTAAAATATGCGTTGCTTTTACATTGAACAGCTTTAAAAAATGAGTCAGTAAATCCGCTTGCATACTAATGGTGTAGCGACTGTTTTTTGGTTTATCACTAAAACCAAAGCCCAGCATATCGAGGGTAAATACCTTAAAATATTGAGTGAGCTCAGGCCATTGATTATGCCAATCCCAACTTGCGGTTGGGTAACCATGGATCAGTAATAAACACGGCGCGTCCTCTTTGCCTTGCACATGATATGCAATGTCATGACCTTGAAATTCAAACGTCGATTGGTTCTTGTGCCAAGAAGCTAATGAGTCAGTGATTATTGTAGTGTTGCTAATCGTGTTACTAATGACATTCATGACAATTTAGCCGCTTTTATAGGGTTATAAACACATAAACTAAGTTACTACCTTAATTAACTTCTTAGCTTGTGTCACCTAAATTAGAACTCTGTTGGGTGGCGCCTTGGGCTTAACCAACCTACCTTTTAACGTAGGTCGGATAAGTGGCGAAGCCACGCCATCCGACAAAAAGATAATGGATTTACTTGGGACAACCCGACTTATAACGCTGTGCTTAATATGCAAAATAGCGACTTAAATTAAGCCGCAATAAGATTTAAGTTTTGATGTGTGGAGTTAAGATTTGCTAATTCTGTTCTTCAACCAAATAATCTTTAAATAAATCATTACACTCCGTAGTTTGCATCAACTAATTGACTAACAACAATATTTGAAATGTTTTCTTTAGACTTTAACCAAAGCTCAACGTCTGCTCTATCTTGATTAGTCGCCGAACCATAACGATGAACAGAACAAATAAAACCACTAAATGACTTACAGTCACCTCCACCAGCAATACAAAGTTTTCTTTTATCGATGAATTCTAAAAGCTCATCTAGCAATAAATCAAACTCTGCTTCTGTAGCATTTAAATTACAAGTAAATTCAAAACCTAGAATAGCAAATTCATCTAAATACAACTTCTTGCGTAATCGTCTACTTTTAGTACTCATAAATATCCTTTGGTATATGACGCCAACTTATTAATCCGCCTACGAAGTGGCTTAGAATAAGTTATAAAGGAGCAAAAGCCAAAGATAACTTACTATTTAACATATAGTTAAAACTTAACTAACTTCGCTAAATTGTTACCCGAGTGCTTTTATTAATGGAGAACTTAATTCACAAAGAGGATAAGAGACGCTGCGCTTTTAGAGGAAAATAAAAGGGTGAATTAAGCCGTTTGAAGAAATTTAAGTTCTGATGTCTGAAGTCAAGATTTGACCCCTTTGGTTTTTAATTACTCACAATCAGCTAACGGCTCTCTAATTGTCAGTGTGTAAGTACCAAAATCTAACACAGCTTGGTATTTTCTAAAAAATGGAGAGCCTAATAACCCATGTATTATATTGTCACCACCGGCTACCTGAACATGGTCAAGGTTTAGTGAAACAAACTCTGTACTTTCAAAAAACTGTCCTGCTAATTCAAATTTCAAAACGTCTATTAAGCCCATTTCGTGGTCGGCTGTACCTAAACCTGCGGCATTTTCTTTACTTAGTTTTTCTTGTATTCCAAGCTTTTTAATACATGCCCTATCTAAAACAGATGCACCCGCCGCTGTATCTAAAATTAAATTTACTTTATGTCCGTTGATCTCAGCCTGAATAATTTGATGACCTGTTTCTGTTACTTCAAATTTCAAACTTGTGGTTTTGACTAATTCCATGAATGTTCCTTATTCTATATTTAGGTTGATTAATAGACACTATATTACAAACACTTATGAAAACAACCCACCTTATAAATAAGTAAACAAATGGCTTTTCACTAACGCCTATATCGTAATTAAAATATGCTGAAAATAACTGACCCCAATCGCACAAAACCTCTGCTGGCAAAGCAAAATTAATTCACAAAGAGGATAAGGGACGCTGCGCTTTTAGAGCACAATAGCGGCTTGAATTAAGCCGCTTTGAAGAATTTAAGTTCTGATATCTGAAGTCAAGATTTGCCCCCCATTGGTTCTAAAATGTTGAACAGAGTGAAAACAGTCAGTTGTAAATTTTCCCTCTTGAATAGCTTGTTATGAGCACTTTACACCAACTGCTCTCTTTTCGCGTTTGATAGAAAAGCAAGTTTTGAATTATTATTAGCTGGCTGAAAAGTATTAGTGGCTTTAGATTGTACTTTTATTGTTGAAATTAAAGCACCTGCAATGGTAGCAATAGGCAATGTCATTCCTGATGCAAAGAAGTCAATAATTGCCCCTGATGCAGCACCAACGGATATATCTTTACCACTTAAATTAAGTTCCGCTGATAAATCAAATTTACCTGTTTTGTTAAAACGCTCCTTAGTTACAGAATCTAAATCACCTATAGACTTAGCTAAATCTGAAATAGCTCTTTTAGATGCTAAATCTTGATCAACAGAGCTTAGGACTTGTTCATATAAGTCATCTAAATGTGCATGGAGGGAGCTTAGCTCATCCTTTCTTTTTTCCTTGAACTCTAATAATTCATAAATATCAACATTGCCAGTCGGAACTGGTAATGATGATGCAAGGTCAACGCGAATAATGTTTCTTCGTTGATTGAAACCGTTAGGAAATAGACATTCACCACCTAGCTGATGAACAACCCAGTCGGTAGTTTTATCTTTCACTAAATCCTTTGCAACCAAGCTTTGGCAAGACAATATAGCATTTGTAACTTGATCACCTTCAAATCGTCCATTAAACCCAACTCTTGGGCGCTCAAGCGCACCGGACTCAATTAACTTCTCCTCTTCAGGCAAGCCAATATAAACAAGGTTATTCCCGGGAATTACAACTTTATCCCAATAAAGTATGTAATAACGTAGTTCATCAATCGACAGACTGCGTTCCATTTGAAACCCTTTGGGTAATCTATGTATGATCCCAGGTGAAGCTATAACACCTCTATCCATTTTGTACACTCCTTGCCTGTGCTCATAACAATTTTGTATCCGACATTTGTCGTTTTATAAACCGACAAATGTTCAAATAAAACAATTACTCCAATGTAACCAGCGAATAAGCACATGTAAACAATTAGTTAGCTCTCATCTAAATTTACTGGATGCAGAAAAACACCAAAATGGTGGAGATCAGTAATATTGGACAAAAAGTGTTGTGCAAATAAACAATAGAGGCAGGTTTATTATTTTTACTGACAAATAGCGTAACTTAGACTTTTACTTTCGCCTTGAGCCTTTCTCCTTGAACCTTTTATCTTTCACCTTCTCCCTAAAACAAAAAAAGCCGCTGTTCGTTAAAACAGCGGCTTTTCTATTAAAGCTTTATAGCTAAAAACTGACAGCTGACAGCTAGTATTTTACGCTTTCCCAATCACTTCAAGTCCACCCATGTATGGGCGAAGTACTTCTGGTACTACTACAGAACCGTCAGCTTGTTGGTAGTTTTCTAGTATTGCTACAAGTGTACGCCCTACCGCTAAACCTGAACCATTTAGTGTATGAAGTAACTCTGGTTTTTTAGCGCCTTCACGACGAAAACGTGCTTGCATACGACGTGCTTGGAAATCGACCATGTTTGAACAAGATGAAATTTCGCGGTACGTGTCTTGCGCTGGTAACCATACTTCTAAATCGTATGTTTTAGCAGCGCCAAAGCCCATATCGCCCATACATAAAATAACTTTACGGTATGGTAATTCCAGTGCTTGTAAAATTTGCTCAGCATGGCCTGTAAGCTCTTCGAGTGCTTGCATTGAATCTTCTGGTTTTACAAGTTGTACTAGTTCAACTTTATCAAACTGATGCTGACGGATTAAACCGCGTGTATCGCGACCGTAGCTGCCTGCTTCACTTCTAAAACATGGGGTATGCGCTGTTAAGCGAATTGGTAAATCGCTTTCTTCGTAAATTTCATCACGGGCGCTGTTTGTAAGCGGTACTTCTGCCGTAGGAATTAAGCTAAAACCAGCTTGTTGCTCGCCATCATCGTTCACTAGGCCTAATGTGTGGAATAAATCGCCGGCAAACTTAGGTAATTGGCTAGTACCGTAAAGACTTGCGCTATTAACTAAGTACGGTACATACATTTCTGTGTAGCCGTTTGTGTCTGTATGGGTGTCTAGCATGTATTGGGTAAGTGCACGGTGCATACGTGCTACTTGGCCGCGCATTACGGTAAAACGCGCGCCACTAATTTTAACGCCCATTTCAAAGTCTAAGCCGTTTAGGTCTTGCCCTACGTCAACGTGGTCTTTAACTTCGAAATCGTATTTTTTAGGGGTGCCCCACGTTAAAATTTCTACGTTGTCGTCTTCGTCAGCGCCTTCTGGTACCGACTCGTCCGGTAAATTTGGAATTGCTAAGGCAATTTGTTTAATTGCTTCTAACACTTCGTCTTGCTCAGCTTTAGCTGCGTCTAATTCGCTGCCTAAGTTAGCCACTGCGTCTAGCAATGGCTGTGCGTCTTCGCCTTTTGCTTTTGCTTGACCAATGGCTTTAGCACTGGCATTACGTTGACTTTGAAGTTCTTGCGTTTTTACTTGTAATGTTTTGCGTTTTTCTTCAAGTTCAGTCACTACCGCTACATCTAGTTCATAACCACGTGCGGCTAAACGTGCTGCAGTTTGTTCGACATCTTGACGTAAATATTTAGAATCTAACATGTTAGTTTTTTAACCTTTTTGCATTACTAGCTGAAGGCCCAGCCAAGCCATAAAAATACACACCATCACGTTTAAGATGATATTGAGGGCCATTTTAATAAAGTGACCTTGTTGTAATAACAACAACGAATCCATTGAGAATGTTGAAAAGGTGGTTAACGCACCTAAAAAGCCAATTCCGATGAGGGTTTTAGCGGGACTAACGGCAATAACCTGCTTATCTATTAAACCGTACAAAATGCCCATCAACAATGAACCCAGAATATTAACCGTCAACGTACCAAAAGGGAATCCCCTACCAAGGAGTTTTAGCATGGTTTCGCTAATAAAAAATCGTAAACAGGCTCCTGAGGCTCCGCCAAGGGCGATCATCATGTAAAGTTTAATCATGCTCATAACGTTTTACTGGGCTTTGTGCGTCGCGCTCTT
The DNA here is from genome assembly GCF_000241165.1 of Pseudoalteromonas sp. BSi20439. Lineage (NCBI taxonomy): Bacteria > Pseudomonadati > Pseudomonadota > Gammaproteobacteria > Alteromonadales > Pseudoalteromonadaceae > Pseudoalteromonas > Pseudoalteromonas sp. BSi20439. The sequence continues at coordinate 14,154 of NZ_BADW01000192.1, read as the reverse complement.
TTAAATAATCGAGCTTTTGTTTAATTTTTTGCTCAAGTCCACGATCACTTGGCTGGTAATATTGTTTGCCATCCATTTCTGGCGGTAGGTATTTTTCGCCAGCAGCAAATGCGCCTTCTTCGTTATGCGCATAACGATACTCTGCGCCATACCCTAAGTCTTTCATTAGATTGGTGGGGGCATTGCGTAAATGCTCTGGCACCGGGTAGCTTGGTTGATTTTTAGCATCGTCTTTGGCTTGGTTAAACGCCATATAAACCGCATTGCTTTTAGGCGCGCTGGCTAAGTATAAGGTGGCTTGTGCAATTGCGCGCTCACCTTCGCTTGGGCCAACTCGTTGAAAAATATCCCATGCGTTTAAAGCCACTTCCATAGCCCGCGGATCGGCATTGCCAATGTCTTCGGTGGCAATTGCTAATAAGCGCCTTGCAACATACAGCGGGTCGCCGCCACCTGCTAAAATACGGCAGTACCAATAAAGCGCACCATCGGGTGAACTGCCTCGCACCGATTTATGAAACGCCGAAATTAAATCGTAAAATTCATCGCCGCCTTTATCATATTTGGCTAAATGCGTAGGGAGTACTTGGCTGAGTACCTGTTCATCAACATGAAATTGGCAGTTTTGCTCAGTGGTTAAATCGACTGCTTGCTCGAGTAAATTAAGTACTTTACGAGCATCGCCACCACTTGCTTGGCATAGCGCCTGTTTGGCGTTATCTGCAATCACGATATGTTTTTGGCTTAATTGCTCATCTTGTTTAAGTGCACGCTCTATTACTGTGTATAAATCGCTTTCCTGCAAGGATTTTAAAACATATACCCTTGCACGAGACAAAATCGCATTATTAAGCGCAAACGAGGGGTTTTCGGTGGTGGCGCCTACAAATATAAAAGTGCCATCTTCAATATGCGGTAAAAACGCGTCTTGCTGAGATTTATTAAAGCGGTGTACCTCGTCAACAAACATTAAAGTGCGCTGACCACGGCTTTGTAAGTTATCGCGAGCTTGGGTTACGCTATCGCGAATATCTTTTACGCCAGCGGTTACTGCCGACATTTGAATTAGTTCAGCGTCGGCATGGTTGGCAATAATTTGCGCCAGCGTAGTTTTACCTACCCCCGGCGGCCCCCATAAAATTAAACTATGGCAGCGCCCTGCTACTATCGCTTGATGAAGAGGTTTATCAGCGCTGAGTAAATGTTGCTGCCCTATGTAATCGTTAAGCGATAAAGGGCGCATACGCGCAGCGAGTGGGCGTACATCGGGCCCAAAGTTAAAACCTAAATTACTCACCGTTACTCTGATCGTCTATTTCTACACCCGCTGGCGGGGTAAATTCAAAAGTTGTTTTATCAAGCTCAGTATTAACCTGTGCATTGCTAAATGTAAACGCAGACAGCTGGCCTGAGTTATCTTTAACCACCAGTTTTGCAAGCCCCTGCTCGTTATCAGCAAAAGTAATATCAAGCTGCTCTACTTGGCTTTCTACGCCTTTATTTGGGGTAATGCTAAAGCCTAAGTTAGTAGCGAGCACGCTGTATTTTTCCCATTGCGCAGGGTCTTTAGAGGTGAGCAATATAAACGGTGTAGAGTCAATTAAACCGCTGGTTTTCATAATGGTTACTTGCTCAGCAAAGCTATCAAAGTAATAGGTTTTATCGCCGTTTGACACAAATAAGGTGTCGTCTGGGTTAGTTTGCTGCCAGCGGATCATTAAAGGCTGTTGCAAGGCAATATTGCCTTGGCCTTGCATTACCAGTTGGCCTTCACCGTCGGTTACGTTTTGTTTAAATTGTGCTTTAAAGCTTTTTAAGGTCGATAACTTATCTTGTAATGCTTGGCTGTCGTCAGCAAAACTTGGCATAGCAACTAAACTGCTCAATACCAATAATAAACTACTTAATTTTTTCATTAATTTGCTCCATTAGGTACTAATACATCGCGCGCGCCGTTGTGTCCTGGTGCACTCACGATACCTGATGTTTCCATTTGTTCTACTAAACGTGCAGCACGGTTATAGCCTACACGTAATTTACGTTGCACTGATGATACCGATACTTTACCGGTTTCTATTACAAAGGCGACCGCTTCGTCGTATAACGGATCTGACTCTTCATCGCCATTCTCGCTGGCTTCCCCTGGTAATAAAATATCTTCAGTGGCATCGCCATTTAAAATTTCGTCTATGTAATTTGGTTTAGCACGAGCTTTCCAATCGTTTACTACAGCATGTACTTCATGGTCGTCTACAAACGCGCCATGCACACGCTCTGGTACACTGGTGCCTGGCGGTAAATAAAGCATGTCACCCATGCCTAATAAGTTTTCAGCGCCTTGTTGATCAAGTATGGTGCGCGAATCTATTTTACTTGATACTTGAAACGCCATACGTGTAGGTATATTCGCTTTAATTAAACCGGTTATTACATCAACCGACGGACGCTGCGTTGCTAAAATTAAATGAATACCCGCAGCACGCGCTTTTTGCGCAATACGAGCAATTAACTCTTCAACTTTTTTACCTACAATCATCATCATGTCGGCAAATTCGTCAATAACCACCACTATGCTAGGTAATTTGTCTAGCTCATCAGGGCCGTCTTTCATGCCATCGGTGTCTTTAAATAATGGATCCATAATTGGGTAGCCCGCTTCTTTGGCTTCCATTACTTTTTGGTTGTACCCTTTTAAGTTACGTACACCTAAAGCCGACATCAGCTTATAGCGGCGTTCCATTTCACCTACACACCAACGCAGCGCGTTAGCGGCTTCTTTCATGTCGGTCACAACTTCACATAATAAATGCGGAATACCTTCGTAAACAGAAAGCTCAAGCATTTTCGGGTCAATCATGATCATACGAACATCTTCTGGGCCCGATTTATACAGTAAGCTTAATATCATTACATTAACGCCCACTGACTTACCTGAACCCGTTGTACCGGCAACTAATAAATGTGGCATTTTACCTAAGTCGGCACACACAGGTTGCCCTGCAATGTCTTTACCTAGCACCATGGTTAATGGCGATGGATTTTGCTCAAACTTAGGCGCGTTTATGACTTCTGATAAACGCACAATTTCACGGTATTTATTAGGCAGCTCAATACCGATATAGGTTTTACCTGGAATAACTTCAACCACGCGCACACTAATTGCCGAAAGTGAGCGCGCTAAATCTTTTGACAGTCCAGTAATTTTAGACACCTTAATACCCGGTGCTAAATCAAGCTCAAAACGAGTCACAACAGGCCCTGGGTAAACCCCAACCACGGTAGCTTGTACGTTAAAATCGAGTAGTTTTGTTTCTACAAGGCGCGATACGCTATCTAGCTCTTCTTGCGAAATTGGGTTTTTAGCTTTGTCGGGTCTGTCGAGTAAATCAAGTGATGGCAATGGCCCCGGTGGTGGTTCTTGCTCTAATAATTGTTCAAACTTTTCTTTTGCAGTTGGCGGCGGTTGAAACCCTGATTTAGGCTTGTTAATTGGCCTTGCCGGTGAAACCACGGTTGTGGCAGGTTTTTCAGGTTCAACCACTGGGCTTTGATCCAGCGCGTTAAGTGCTGCCTCGGTGTCCATCGGTTCATCGTCTATGGCGCTAAAGCTAATTTCTTGATCGAGTATTTGGTCAAGCTCGTCAAACGGCATAAACTCGTCGTCTTGAGGGGCATTAACCTTAGTTGCTGGTTTATCGAGTGCTTTTGGTTTGTCTGCTGTTTTATTAGCAAGCTCAGGTTCTTGTTGGCGTGTGTCGTCTTCAAAATAGGCATCGGGTTGCTCGTCTTGAACTTTACCTGCAATGCGTTCACGCTGCATCCAACCTCGGGCATAGGTCACCAAAAAGCGGTATAACCTAACAATTAAATCACCCAAGTAATCAACAAATTGTACCCACGACACACCCGTTAATAGGGTTAATCCTGCAAAAAAGAAGCACAGCAGTAAAATAGAGGTACCGGTAAAATTAAACGCAGGCATCATCGCCGATGCAATTACATCGCCCACTACCCCACCGGATGAAAAATTATAAATATCGTCAAAATTAATACTGCTGATAGCAGTTGCTGAGGTAATAAACAGCGCAAAGCCAATAATGCGTAATCCAAGTGTGGTGTAATCGAGTTGTAAAATACGGTGCGGCTGCTTAAATACCAGGTAACCTAGCAGCTGAATAGCCGCTGGTACAAAATAGGCAAGCCAACCAAAAGTGAGCAATAGTATGTCGGCCACCCACGCGCCCGCTGTACCCGTTATATTTTGTACATTGGTAAATTCACCGGTTTGCGACCAAGCAGGATCGGCAGGATGAAAACTAATTAAAGCACATAAAATAAATACCGCTGCAAAGGTGCTGACGATGAGCCCCGTTTCTAATAGTCTTTGTACACCGTTTAGGCGCATAATTACCTATCCCTCATTATTATTTTTTACACTCACTTGGCAATAGAATACCTTAGCAGGAAATGTATTTTGATGCACTTTATCTTAACCATGATGGCCTGATTATGAACAAGTTTTTATTATTTAATCGGCTTTTTCTTAAGCCAAGCAAAATTGACTGCGACAATAAAAGTATTTTAAAGGCTGTTACTCTATCATTAAGCAACAAAAGGACGAATAACAACGCCCTCTTCACCCTTTACTTCTTCCATGACTACATAGGTGCGGCTTTCACTAACATTGGGCAGCTTTAATAATATATCACCAAGCACGCCGCGATATTCTGACATATCGTTAACCCGGGTTTTTAATAAAAAGTCGAAATTACCCGATACCAAATGACATTCTATAATTTCTTCGTGCTTTCTAACAGCAGCACTAAACTCTTCAAATACGTCGGGCGATGTTTTGGTAATGGTTACTTCTACATACACAGAAAGCCCTTGACCAAGCTTGGCGGGATCAACCACCGCTTTGTAGCCTAAAATATACCCTTCTCGTTCAAGCTTTTTCACTCGCTCTAGACAGGGCGTGGCGCTTAGGCCAACTCGTCGGGCCAGTTCAACATTTGACAGGCGGCCATCAAGTTGTAATTCGACTAAAATTTTGCGATCAATACGGTCTAATAAGTTATGCATAGCTTTTTAGTTTTTTATTCTAATAAAATTAATTTTACAGATACTAACACTGCAAAGGGCTTAAAAAAAGGTAGGGACACACTACCCTAGCATGAATATAATAGTGAAAAATTTTTATCCCGTTCTAACAAGGCAAAATTATGATTATTGGTGTACCTAAAGAAATTAAAAACCATGAGTACCGTGTAGGTATGGTTCCTGCGAGTGTTCGCGAACTTGTAAATCACGGCCACCAAGTGATTGTTGAAACGAATGCTGGTATGGGCATTGGTTTTACAAATGATGATTATGTTCAAGCAGGCGCTGAAATTTTAGAAACAGCTGCTGATGTTTTTGCAAAAGCAGAAATGATCATCAAGGTAAAAGAGCCACAAGCTGTTGAACGTGCAATGTTACGTGAAGACCAAATTCTTTTCACTTACCTTCACCTTGCACCGGATCTTCCTCAAACTGAAGACCTTGTTAAAAGTAAAGCAATCTGTATTGCTTATGAAACAGTAACTGATTCACGCGGTGGTTTACCACTTTTAGCGCCAATGAGTGAAGTTGCTGGCCGTATGTCTATTCAAGCAGGTGCACAAGCGCTAGAAAAAGCTAACCACGGTCGTGGTATGTTACTAGGTGGTGTACCTGGTGTTGAGCCAGCTAAAGTTGTTGTTATTGGTGGCGGCATGGTTGGTCGTAGCGCTGCACAAATGGCGGTTGGCTTAGGTGCTGAGGTTGTTGTACTTGACCGTAACATCGACGTACTACGTGCACTAGACGCACAGTTTGGTAACAAAGTTAAAGCTATTTACTCAACAGCTGATGCGCTTGAAAAGCACGTATTAGAAGCTGACCTAGTAATTGGTGGCGTGCTTATCCCAGGTGCTGCTGCACCTAAACTAGTGACTGCTGAACACATTAAAGCAATGAAGCCAGGTGCTGCTATTGTTGATGTTGCGATTGACCAAGGTGGTTGTATTGCAACGTCTAAAGCAACTACGCACGCTGATCCTACTTTCATCGTTGATGAAGTTGTTCACTACTGTGTTGCTAACATGCCTGGTGCTGTTCCACGTACATCGACGTTTGCACTTAATAATGCAACATTACCGTTCATCATTAACCTTGCAAACAAAGGTTACAAAAAAGCACTACTAGATGACGCTCACTTCTTAAAAGGCTTAAACGTAATTAAAGGCCAAGTAACATACAAAGAAGTAGCTGAAGCGTTCAACATGGAATATGTTGACCCACGCACTGCAGTAGAAAACGCGTAACTATTATTGTTACCGCTTATACCTAAGCCATAATTTAGGTATAAGCATTAAAAAAGCAGCTAATTAGCTGCTTTTTTGTATCTAAATTTTAGGGTCTGTGGTCAACAGACCCTAATGTTATATAAATCGTTTAATAATAAAGTCGACTTTTACGCGCTTAGCTTGACCAAGCAGTTTTTTCACCGGCTGCGGGTAATCGCTCATGGTTTCTAAATCATCTGGACCGGTTAAACGACGACAATGCTTTAAAATTTCTTGGCGTTCATTATCAATGTCGCGCATTATCGTTTGCTCAGGGTCTTCTATCAGAATACCATTTTCGATATCTAGCCCCCATGCACGCGGATTTAAATTATGCCCGCTAAGTAAATGCACTTTACGGTCACAACAAATCCCTTTTAAATGAAACGAGTTACTCTCGTGTTTCCACAGGTAAACGTTTAAGTTGCCATTATCTATGTGGCGTTTTTGCGATTTTACAAACTTGTGCAAAATAGTTTCGTATAAATACGGCAGTGCACCAATTTTACTAAATGGCTCGCTAGGTGGCAGATAAAAATCGTTTGCGGTTTTATCGCCCACCACAATAGTGACTTGTTTACCTTGCTTTAATAAGCGACGTAAAGAGCGCATTAAAGGCGCTGGAAAATTAAAATACGGCGTGTATAACACCAACTCTTGCTCGGTGGTATCAAATAACGCTTTAATTAAGCGATTAAGCTCATTATTACGACGGCCTAAACCTAAAAATAAACGAATGCCCATTGCATGAGTATTCAAGTTCTGCGCACTTTTATAGCTTGCCGATTTAAGCTCACGCATAAGTTGCTTTTGTTCAAGCTTAAAGTCAGCCATGCGTTTAAGCGGTCGTTGATCAATTCTTGGTACCGCTTCAGAGCTCAATAAAGTTGATTCGATAAAATCGACCACTGAGTCACATAATTCGCTTTGCGAGACTAAAAAGTAGCGATCAAGTCGGTATCGGTCGCTATATTGCAAATACACATTATTTAAACTGGCACCGCTGTAGAGCAATGTGTCGTCTATAACAAAGCCTTTTAAATGCAATACCCCAAACAGTTCTTTGGCTTTTACGGGAACACCATACACTTGAACGTTTGAATTAAACTTCTCTAAGCTGTCGCAATATAAGCTTGCATTGCCCTCTGACTTTTCTGCACCAATTAAACCGCGTTGGGCGCGATGAAAATCAACCAGTACTTTAATTTCAAGCGAAGGGTTAGCTAACGATGCACTGTGTAGTGCGGCTAATATTTCACGACCCGCTTCATCATCTTGTAAGTAAAGTGTGGTGATATAAATTCGTTTTTTTGCGTTGGCAATTAAATCTAACAATTGCGTACGGTATTCTTGCGCATTGGTTAAGACGTTAACGTCTTTTGAAGTCAACCCAAATGCGGGTTTCTCTTGCCAAAATAACATAGTTGCCTATTCACTTAGGTCACATAATTAAGCAGTGACAAATCAAAATTAGTTAAAAGATAACAAAAAAAATCAGGCTGGTCATGAATTAACGTCGTTTTATTAGCTAACAGTCTATTTATTAGGCGGGCGCTCCCTTTAATGCATTTACTAGTACACATTAATGAACAGCTTTGTAATTTGCGAAAAAAAATAATCTCATCTTTTATTTACTTCCTGCTTGTTTTTCTTAGAATCGGGCGCATTAAAACCGTATTAAACGTTTAGGAAAAGATCATGACTGAAGCAAAACATTGTAAGTTACTTATTTTAGGTTCGGGCCCTGCAGGCTACACAGCCGCAGTTTACGCTGCACGTGCTAATTTAAACCCTGTTTTAATTACAGGTATTCAACAAGGTGGCCAGCTAACAACCACCACTGAAGTTGAAAACTGGCCTGGCGATGCACACGGTTTAACCGGCCCTGCATTAATGGATCGTATGAAAGAGCATGCAGAACGCTTTGAAACTGAAATTGTATTCGACCACATCAACAAAGTTGACGTATCTAAGCGCCCTTTCACACTAACCGGTGACCAAGGTACTTACACATGTGATGCTTTAATTATTGCAACCGGTGCCTCTGCGAAATATTTAGGCTTAGAGTCTGAGACTAATTTCCAAGGCCGTGGTGTTTCTGCTTGTGCAACCTGTGACGGCTTTTTCTATAAAGGTCAAAAAGTAGCGGTTGTTGGTGGTGGTAACACAGCGGTTGAAGAAGCGTTATACCTATCTAACATTGCTGATGAAGTTCATGTTATTCACCGTCGTGACAGTTTCCGTAGTGAAAAGATTCTTGCTGACCGCCTTGCTGAAAAAGCTGCGAACGGTAATGTTGTAATGCACTACAACCGTACACTTGATGAAGTACTTGGTGACCAAATGGGCGTGACCGGCGTTCGCATTAAAGATGTGGCGTCAGATGCTACTGAAGAACTTGATTTAGCGGGTGTGTTTATTGCCATTGGCCATAAGCCAAACACCGATATGTTTGAAGGTCAGCTAGAAATGAAAGACGGCTACCTAGTGGTTGAATCTGGTCTTAACGGTAATGCAACCCAAACCAGTGTGCCAGGTGTATTTGCTGCTGGTGATGTATCTGACCATATTTACCGTCAAGCGATTACCTCTGCCGGTACTGGCTGTATGGCTGCACTTGATGCAGAACGCTTTTTAGATAATCTGTAATTTAGAATCTAAATTAAAAAAGGGCTGAATTTTCAGCCCTTTTTTGTGCCCAAACATAACTGTACTCACACCAAAATTCATTGTACTTATAATTGAAATTAGTTTTATTTATACAATTAATGGCTTAGGTGCGATAGGATCTAAGGGTGAGCAACAAATACCGTCAAATTATATAAGTAAAACTAGCTATAATTATCGTCAGGAATAAAAGCTTTATTCATTTAGGCATTACTAGAAACTGTAAAATCAGTTAAAATGCTTAACTTCATATCAAGTAAATTACCGAGAGTTTTCTATGAGTTTGTATACAAAATATATGGAAGAAATCCAAACCCGTAAAACGGAGCTTGGATTAAGCCCACAACCAATCGATAGCGCTGAACTAGTATCAGAAATAATTAATCAAATTAAAGATACTAATAACGAGCACCGTAAAGATTCACTGCATTTCTTTATTTTTAATACTTTACCTGGAACAACCAGTGCTGCGGGCGTTAAAGCACAGTTTCTAAAAGAAATCATTTTAGGTGAAGAGCACGTTGCAGAGATCACTCCAGAATTTGCATTCGAACTACTTTCACACATGAAAGGCGGCCCATCGATTGAAATGCTAATTGATTTAGCCTTTGCTGATGACGCAAAAATCGCAGCACAAGCTGCAGAAGTACTGAAAACTCAGGTATTCTTATACGATGCAGATATGGAGCGCATAAAAGCGGCCTACGAAGCAGGTAACCCAATTGCTAAAGAATTACTAGAGAGCTTCTCAAAAGCTGAATTCTTCACAAAACTACCTGACATCGAAGAAAAAATCGAAGTAGTAACTTACATTGCTGGTGAAGGCGACATCTCAACTGATTTACTGTCTCCAGGTAACCAAGCACACTCACGTGCTGACCGTGAATTACACGGTAAGTGCATGATCACTGAAGAAGCACAACAAGAAATTGTTGCCCTTCAAAAGAAACACCCTAACGCTAAAGTAATGCTTATTGCTGAAAAAGGCACCATGGGCGTTGGTTCATCTCGTATGTCTGGTGTGAATAACGTAGCACTTTGGGCTGGTAAACAAGCAAGCCCATACGTTCCTTTCATCAACATTGCACCTGTTGTTGCAGGTACAAATGGTATTGCGCCAATCTTCTTAACAACGGTTGATGTAACTGGCGGTATTGGTCTTGACCTTAAAAACTGGGTTAAGAAAGTAGATGCAGACGGCAATACAGTAACTGATGCAAATGGTGACGCAGTGCTTGAAGAAGCCTACTCTGTTGCTACTGGTACTGTGTTAACAATTAATACTAAAGAGAAGAAGCTTTATAACGGTGATAAAGAACTTGTTGATATTTCATCAGCATTCACACCGCAAAAAGTTGAATTTATGAGAGCTGGCGGTTCTTACGCAGTTGTGTTCGGTAAAAAACTACAAACGTTTGCTGCTGAAACTCTTGGCATTGAAACTCCGCTTGTTTACGCACCTTCAAAAGAAATTTCACACGAAGGCCAAGGCTTAACAGCGGTTGAAAAAATCTTTAACCGTAATGCGGTAGGTGTTCTATCAGATACGCCACTTCACGCAGGCTCAAATGTTCGCGTTAAAGTGAACATTGTTGGTTCGCAAGATACAACCGGTCCAATGACTGCACAAGAATTAGAAGCAATGGCTGCTTCAACGATTTCACCTCTTGTTGATGGTGCCTACCAGTCTGGTTGTCATACAGCATCAGTATGGGATAGCAAAGCACAAGCAAACATTCCTAAACTAATGGCGTTTATGAATAAGTTTGGTTTGATCACTGCACGTGACCCGAAAGGCGTTTACCATGCAATGACTGACGTTATTCACAAAGTATTGAACGACATTACAATTGATGATCGCGCTATCATCATTGGTGGTGACTCGCATACACGTATGTCTAAAGGCGTTGCCTTTGGTGCCGACTCAGGTACTGTTGCTGTTGCACTTGCAACGGGTGAATCAGCGATGCCAATTCCTGATTCAGTTAAAGTGACGTTTAAAGGCAAAATGGCTAAGCACATGGATTTCCGCGACGTTGTACATGCAACGCAAGCGCAAATGCTTAAGCAATTTGGCGGCGAAAACGTGTTCCAAGGTCGTATCATTGAAGTTCACATTGGTACCCTAATGGCTGACCAAGCGTTTACCTTCACTGACTGGACTGCAGAAATGAAAGCGAAAGCGTCAATCTGTATTTCAAATGATGAAACGTTAATTAAGTCAATTGAACTTGCTAAGTCACGTATCCAAATCATGATCAACAAAGGTATGGAAAACGAAGCACAAACGCTACAAGGTCTAATCGACTTAGCCGACAAGCGTATTGCAGGTATTCAATCTGGTGAAGAGCCAGCACTTTCTCCAGACGACAATGCTAAATACCACGCAGAAGTTGTGGTTGATTTGGACCAAATCGTTGAGCCAATGATTGCCGATCCAGACGTAAATAACGATGATGTTTCTAAGCGTTATACTCACGATGTGATCCGCCCTGTTTCTTTTTACAACGACAAGCCTGTTGATTTAGGTTTTGTTGGTTCGTGTATGGTTCACAAAGGCGATATGAAAATTATTGCTCACATGCTACGTAACCTTGAGAAGAAAAACGGTTCTATCTCATTCAAAGCGCCATTAGTTGTTGCGCCACCAACATACAACATTGTTGATGAGCTTAAAGCTGAAGGCGATTGGGATATTCTTGCTAAATACGCAGGTTTTGAATTTGACGATGAAAAACCAAAAACGGCTGCACGTACTAAGTATGAAAATATCTTATACCTAGAACGTCCTGGTTGTAACTTATGTATGGGTAACCAAGAAAAAGCAGAACCTGGTGATACTGTTATCGCAACGTCAACACGTTTATTCCAAGGCCGTGTAGTAGCCGATACATCTGAGAAAAAAGGTGAGTCACTACTAGGTTCTACGCCGGTTGTAGTACTTTCTTCTGTTCTTGGTCGTTTCCCGACTATCGAAGAGTATAAGTCTGCGGTTGAAGGCATTGACCTTACATCGTTTACACCTGTTGAAGAAGCAATGACAACTAAGTTCAACGCTGGACAAGCTGTACCAGTAAAAGTGGTTAGCTAATTCGATTAGTTTACCATTTAATTAAGCGCGTTTTTTAACGCGCTTTTTTTTGGCTAAAATTTACCTAACAGCAATGTAAGTCCTGCTCAACCCTATAGAGAACACAATAATTTGTGGTTTGTGATTTTAAAGCAACAGGTTACACTTTATCTTGACCATGCAGTTATTCAATCGGTGTTATGACTAAACAACTCTATCAACTCGCTACGAGCCATTTTGCTTTTCCTGATCCCAGCCATGCATTAGATGATCCAGATGGTTTACTTGCCATTGGTGGATGCTTATCGGTAACACGATTAAAAAATGCTTATTTATCTGGTATTTTTCCGTGGTTTAGTGAGCACGAGCCAATTATGTGGTGGTCACCTAGTGAACGCGGTATTGTTGAGCTTGATGACTTTCATGTTAGTAAAAGCTTACGAAAACATTTAAAAAAGCACCCGGTCACCGTAACTGTTAACCATGCCTTTGAAGAAGTAATAGAAGCGTGCCGCGATCAACGCATTGATACTGATGGCACTTGGATCACCCCGCAAATGCAACAGGCGTACATTAATGCCCATCACAATGGCTTGGCCCATAGTTTAGAGGTATGGCGCGAGGGAGAGCTTGCAGGCGGCTTATATGGGATTATGCAAACAGGTGTTTTTTGTGGTGAATCAATGTTTCATCATCAAACAAATTGCTCCAAACTGGCGATGTGGGCGCTGGTTAATTGGCTTAAGCGCCATGATGCGCATTTTATTGATTGCCAATTAGAAAATCCTTATTTAATGTCGTTAGGTGCCAGCGTGATTCCACGTGAAGAATTTTTAACTAAACTTAATAAAGCACAGTGTTACACCCCAGCTGCCAGTATGTGGCAGCCACAGGAGCTAATCGCGATATATGAATGAACAACTTCCGGCTCGTATAGGCCTAAGCCAACCGTTTGAATGCAGTTATTTACCTGATCGCCAAGAACAACTGCTGGTGATACTCGACCCAAGTTGTTACAGCAGCAACAAGTTTGAATCATTATTAGGATTAGGCTTTCGTCGCAGCGGTAACCAAATTTATCGCCCGCACTGCCCTATTTGCAGCGCGTGTAGTTCTGTGCGCGTTTTAGCTGATGAGTTTATGCCGACAAAATCGCAAAAACGTAAACTTAACAAAGCAAAAAACCGCTTTGAGGTAAAATATTCACAGGTTGAACGCGAACAATACTACCCACTTTACAGTAAATACATTAGTTTACGTCATCAAGACGGTTCTATGTATCCACCTGATAAATCACAATTTCAAAGTTTTTTGTTTTGTAGCTGGTTAACCATCACCTTTATAGAGCTTTGGGATCAAGATAACTTAGTGGCCGTTGCTGTAACTGATTGTATGGACAACGCTATTTCGGCTATTTATACATTTTTTGACCCTGACTACGAACACTTTAGTTTAGGGACTGTAATGATATTACAGCAGCTTAAATTTGCTAAACAGCAACACAAACAGTTTGTTTATTTAGGCTATCAAATAGATGAATGTGACAAAATGAAGTATAAAACCCAGTTTTTACCTGCCCAAAAACAGCTCAATGACCAGTGGGTGGCTATTTAATTTACAAAAATAGCCCCTGCGCCTTTACTTATTGGCGTATTTTGGGCAAAATCTGCAGCGTTTAACTATTAAAGAGGTGTTACGCTAAACATGGCGAAAGAAGACGTAATCGAAATGCAAGGGACAGTCCTTGATACTTTACCAAATACAATGTTCCGAGTTGAGCTAGAAAATGGTCACGTAGTTGTGGCTCATATTTCAGGTAAAATGCGCAAAAACTATATCCGTATTTTAACCGGCGATAAAGTAACGGTAGAAATGACTCCTTACGATTTATCGAAAGGTCGTATCGTATTCCGTGCTCGCTAAGTAAGTGCGTAAACGAGATTTAGTTTTTGGCTAGTGAAAACTAGCTTTAAGCGTTTATTAAATGTAATTAATGGTAGTAGCCAGTAATTACATTTAATAAACAAAAAACCCAGCCTTTGCTGGGTTTTT
>NZ_BADW01000193.1:0-231 GCF_000241165.1 Pseudoalteromonas sp. BSi20439 | reverse complement strand
TTAACGGATCAATGTAAGTAGATTCAGATATCTCACGTAAATCAGGACGTACAACCGTTTCACCGTAGCTTAAACGCCATTGTGTTTGGTCGTCCTGAATATAAGTGAATGCAAGCGCACCATAAATATCATCTTCTTGAAACGCTAAGTTACCTAAATCATCATAATCGATTGAAGGATCTAAGCCACCAGTAAACGGGTCAAGTGGCACTGACACTTGCCTGAAATCTT
>NZ_BADW01000194.1:0-20680 GCF_000241165.1 Pseudoalteromonas sp. BSi20439 | reverse complement strand
CTGAATATCCTGTTGGCGGTACGCCTGGATTACGTACAACGCAAATCAAAAATTACGATTTCCGCTGGGAAAACTACTTTGATACTGGTGAAAACTTCTCTGTTGGTCTGTTTTATAAAGACATGATTGATCCAATTGAGTCGGTGCAATCTCCTTCTCAAGATGGACCGCCACTTGTACGTATTGCCAATGCTGAAGATGGCTATGTTGCCGGCGTTGAGTTTGATTATCTTAAAGATTTCACTTTCTTAGGTGGTTTTTGGCAAGATGTATTTATGAGTGGTAATGTTACACTCAGTGATTCTGAGATAAACCTAGACCGTCAAGCTATTGTTGATCAAACTGGTGTATCTGCGGCGATCACTAATACTAAACGTCGTTTAACGGGACATTCTAAATATGTTGTGAATATGCAGCTTGGCTATGATGCACCATCAGGTGAACATGCTGCAACATTGGTTTATAACGTATTTGGTGAGCGTATTATTATCCCTGGTATAGAAGGGCAAGATGATTGGATGGAACAGCCATTCCACTCAGTTGATTTGAATTATACTTACTACCCTGATTTTAACTCAAGTATTAAGTTTAAAGTGCTTAATATTTTGGGGCAAAAATCAGAAATTGAATCTGCTGGTACGCTAACTCGCTCAAAAGAAAAAGGGACTGAGTTCTCTGTTGAGTACAAATATCAGTTCTAATTCAAAATAGCCTAGGAAGGCGAATATAAAAACTTACAATAATTGCCCTACCTTGTGTAGGGCTTTTTTTGTGCCGTTATTAATTTCAGAATTAAAAAAAGCATATGAAATAATTTTAAGTTAGCTGTTATTGACTAGTTTTGCAGGGTATAGGGTGCTAGATTAACTGTTCTAAAAATTAAATCTCACGCAATGAATTTTAATTTTTAATGAATTAGGTATTTCTTATGACTCAAACAGTGGAACAAACAATGAAAAAAGTAGGATTAGTCGGATGGCGGGGCATGGTTGGCTCTGTATTACTAGAGCGTATGCAACAAGAAAATGATTTTGCTCATATCGACACCACTTTTTTTACCACCTCACAAACCGGCCAACTTGGCCCTGATTTAGCGGGTCCTGCAAAGCCATTACTTGATGCAATGGATTTTGACTCACTGGCAAAAATGGACATTATCATTACTTGTCAAGGTGGTGATTATACCAAAGCTGTGTATCCACAATTACGTGAAGCGGGTTGGCACGGGTTTTGGATTGATGCTGCATCAGCACTACGGATGAGTGACGACAGTATTATCGTACTTGACCCTGTTAACAAAGATGTCATTGAACAAGGGCTAGAGCAAGGCGTTAAAACCTTTGTAGGTGGTAACTGCACGGTTTCACTTATGCTACTAGCGCTGGGTGGTTTATTTGAGCAAGACCTAATCGAATGGGTAAGCCCAATGACTTACCAAGCAGCATCGGGCGCGGGTGCACGCAATATGAAAGAACTCATAGCTCAAATGGGGGCTATTCATGCAAGTGTTGCACAGCAACTAGATAACCCAAGTTCAGCTATTTTAGAAATTGATAAAATAGTCAGCGAAAAAATGGCATCAAGCGATTTGCCACAAGACCAGTTTGGTGTGCCACTGGCGGGTAGCTTAATCCCATGGATTGATGTGCCTATGCCAAGCGGTCAATCAAAAGAAGAGTGGAAAGCGCAAGTTGAAGCCAACAAAATCTTAGGCTCATCTAAACAACCTGTGCCTATTGATGGTTTATGTGTACGCATTGGTGCAATGCGTTGTCATAGCCAAGCGATGACCATTAAATTACGTGAAGACATTAGCGTAGAAAAAATAGAAGAAATTTTAGCCTCGCACAATGAGTGGGTTAAAGTAATTCCTAATGAGCGTGACATTACCAGTACCGATTTAACCCCAGTTAAAGTAACCGGTACGTTAAGTATACCTGTTGGCCGTATTCGCAAACTCGCCATGGGGCCAAAATATATTAGCGCTTTTACCGTAGGCGATCAGCTTTTATGGGGCGCAGCAGAGCCACTGCGTCGTATGTTACGTATTATTGTTGATAATAAATAATATTTACTTTGAGGGTTAGCATTTGCTAGCCCTTTTTATTTAATAATTAAATCGCTAATATCTTCATGGCCTTTACCAACGTTTATATTATTGCTTCCGGTCATTTTTATTAATTCAAGTGATGAGTTCAGACTTATTGGAGAATATTATGCACAGTAAATTTCATGTTCACGCATTTCTTGATGACGATAGCGAAACCTTTAGTTATGTTGTTTCTGATAGTAACTCTCAGCAAGCAATCTTGATTGATCCCGTTTTAAATTTTGATTATAAATCAGGTCGCAGCTGTGAATCAGGCGCCAAAAAAATCGGCGAGTACCTTCAAAGCCATTCTCTTTCATTAGAGTGGGTTCTCGAAACACATGCACATGCCGATCATATCTCTGCAGCTCCTTATTTTAAAAAACACATTGGTGCTAAAATCGCCATAGGTGAACATATCAAAACGGTACAACAAAGCTTTAAGGCGCTATTTAATCTTGAAAAAGAATTTTTACCCAATGGGGCTGATTTTGATCGACTATTAAAAGATGGAGATAGTTTTAATGTTGGCCAGTTATCAATACGAGTAATACACACACCGGGGCATACACCCGCCGACTTAGTTTACATTATAAATGAAGAGGCCATTTTTGTTGGTGATACGATTTTTATGCCTGACGTAGGCACTGCAAGGTGCGACTTTCCAGGTGGTAGCTCTGAAACATTATACGATTCAATCCAAAAACTACTCTCGATGCCCGATGAGGCAACAATCTATGTATGCCATGATTATCCGACTGAAAAACGAAATCACCGTTTTGCGGTCACAGTAAAAGAACAAAAAGAAACAAATATTCATGTAAAGACTAAAATAAGCAAAGAGCAGTTTGTTCAAATGCGCGATAGCCGTGACGAAGAATTACCTATGCCTCGCTTAATTTTACCTGCTATTCAAATGAATATTAGAGCCGGCAACCCACCTCCCGCCGAAGATAACGGCATAAGCTACCTTAAAGTTCCGTTAAACCAATTATAGTTCAATATCATAATGATTATTGGGATAGAGTAATGAGCACAAATAAATTTATTGTAGCTAGATGATCGCTTTACCATCTCTCATACCTGAATATAGCAAGTTTTTTTTGTAAAATAGGCGTGATAATTTTACGTTGCAACATCGTATAACTACGGTTAAAGCGATTATTGATAACGGGTAATTAATTGGCGCCCAAGGAATGGATGTATCATTAGGCGGGCTTACCGATATTATTGCCGATATTAAATTAGGCGAAACCGGTTATTTAATGTTGATTGAAGATAGTGGCAGTGTGCTGGTGGATGTTAAACACCCAGATTACCGATTTAAAAACTTAGCAGATCTTGAGGGGGGAAAATACGCCGACTTAGCTAAAAATACCCAAGGGCTGTTTGATGTAGAGATAGATGGTAAACAATATATGGCTAATATTCATACCTCTGCTACCTTAGGCTGGAAGTTTATTGGGGTAGTAGAGAAAGCCGAAGTGATGAGCACGGCGAATACCATGGCTTATACCATATTGGTTATTAGTGCGATATTAATTGCTGTATTTGTTGCTATAGCGAGTTATATTTCTAAATTAATATCAGCCCCTATTGTTGAAGTGAGTGATGGCTTAACTGAAATATCGCAAGGTGGCGGTGATTTAACCCAACGCTTAACAATAAAAACCAAAGATGAAACCGCTAAACTGGCTAATAGCTTTAATTTATTTTTAAACTTGATCAGCGAGCTGGTAACTCAAATTAATGAGTGCGCGCAAAATGTAAGTAAAACCTCATCACAAACCTCATCGCAAGCGGCACAATTAACAAGCTCCACCAGCCAACAGCAACAAGCTTTAGAGATGGCAGCTACGGCTATTAATAAAATGGCTGCCACCGCGAACGAAGTGTCTAGCAGTTGTGCAAATGCAGCGGATTTGGCTGTTCAAACACAGCAAGCATCAGACTTGGGGCAATCGGTTATTACACAAACTGTGGAAAGTGTGGTTCAGCTATGTGATGTAATAAACAATGCCTCAGCAGATATTACTCAGCTAGATACTGAAAGCGAAAACATTATGTCGATACTCAGTGTTATTCGCGGTATTTCAGAACAAACTAACTTATTGGCCTTAAATGCTGCAATAGAAGCTGCACGTGCCGGTGAGCACGGACGCGGCTTTGCTGTGGTGGCCGACGAAGTACGCGCGTTATCGCAACGAACCGCTGAGTCTACCGAAGAAGTGGCTTCACAGCTTGATAAACTACGCACTATGTCATCTAAAGTTTCTAAAGATATGCAACGCAGTATAGAAACCACTAATAAAACTGTCGAGCTTGCGCATTCGGCGCAGCAACAATTTAGTGAGATCACGGCATCTATCGTTCATATTAGCGATTTAAATACCCAAATAGCCACCGCTGCTGAAGAGCAACAACATGTAGCTGAAGATATAAACCGCAATGTTACTGAAATTAAAAATGCGGCTGATGAGGTGAGTGATATTGCCGTGACCACCAGTGAGAACGGCAACGAAATGAATCGTCTTTCGTCAATTTTAACGGTGTTGGTGGGTAAATTTAAAGTGTAAGGGCAAGCAAATGCATGCCCTTTTTATCCCTGCTACTTATTTTTAAGTAGTTCTTTTAACTCTGCTAGTTGTGCTTTTAATTCGTTTACTTGGCCTTGGGTGGCAGGGAGTGAGTCTATATCGGCTTGCTCTTCTCGTGCATTGCGATGCTCTTCACTCATCACTTCTAAAATAGCGCCAACCATCATATTTAAAAACACAAATGCAGTTAAAAAGATAAAGGTTAGGTAAAAAATCCAACTTAATTTGTACACGGCCATGGTTTCGTACATGACGTCAGTCCAATCTTCAAAGGTGGCTATTCTAAACAGGGTGAGCATAGAAATAGACACATCGCCCCAAAGTACCGGATTTATATCAGCAAACAACATACTGCCAGTGGCGGCATAAATATAAAATATAACGAACATGAGTAGTGCGATGTAGCCCATTTGCGGTATTGCTTTTATTAGCGAATTTACTAATAAGCGCAGTTCTGGGATCATTGAGACTAATCGTAACACGCGGAAAATACGCAGCAGTCGAGCAATAAAAATAGTAGAGCCTGCCGCGGGGTATAAACTTCCGATCACGATAATGAAGTCAAAAATGTTCCAACCTTTGGAGAAAAAGTCCTTGATACCTTTGCTGGCAATATAGCGAATAATCAGTTCAATTAAGAAAAACACCGTTATGCCTATATCCATCCAATGTAGAACGAGTTCGGCGGTTGGGTGCAATGAATAAGTATGTGCGCCCACGGTCAATGCAGAAACAACAATAACTGCAATAACAAATGATTGAAATAGTTTACTTTTATCGATACGCTGGAACAGCTCTTGTAACTGCGACAACATCATAACGTGCCCTTAACGGTTATAAATACAAAACCAGTGCAATATACAGCAAAAATAACGAAAATCAGTAGTTTTCCCGTTAAAATAGTAGGAATTTTGAATGTTAAATAATAAGTTAAAATATCTATTTTCGTTATCCGCATTATTGGTGTTAGCGGGATGTAGCAGCGATAGCCGCTACCATGAAATTCAATCAGCGCGGTTGGGTGAATGCAGCCACATGGCAGATAAGGAATACCATGAGTGTGTTAAACAGCAGCAAGACAGTTACAAAGAATTTAAAGAACAACAAGCTCGCGAGCAGCAATAAACGATGACCAAAACCCAAAAGCAGCTAGATAAACGTATTCGTCAGCAATTAACGCTCGCTTGTGAGCAAATAAAAGATATTGTGGAGGACTTTAGCTTTCTTACCCATTCAGCAGACTTAAACAATTTACCTTCTAAGTTTAAAGTAAGTTGTTATTTTATTGATGATATTGCACTAGAGCAGGCTAAACAAAAAAATCAGTTTGATTACATTGAGCAGCTTATTTGTAATGCGTTAGCCAGCTTGAACATACATATTAAAGCCAATGCCATTTCATTTTCTAAGCAGCCATAATGTGTACGATGGGTTTTGTTTATTCTTCACATTAGCTTGAATTATGCTTTATAGGGCCTTTAAAAGCTTTAATATGGAGTGATTTTATTAAGCAGGCTATAATCCCCAAAAATAGTAAAAGAGATTATATATGGCTGTTCCAACACGTTCACAAATAACACCCGGCACTGAGGTTAATATTGTGCTTAAACAAGATCAACGCAGTGGTACTTTAACCAATGGTATTGTGTCGCGTTTATTAACTAAGTCACCTAATCATCCGCACGGTATTAAAGTACAGTTAGAAGATGGTCAAGTAGGTCGGGTAAAAGAGATCATTGCATGAGCGATTTAACCTTAACTGATTTTTGGCGATTGGTAACTGTAAACGACAGAACCGCAGAGCCTGAGTCTGTATGCCAATCCCTTAAGGCTGCATTGAGGGATTTATCCGACGAGCAGCTTATTGAATTTGATAAACAGTTTAGTATTTGTATGCGCCAAAGTTATACTTGGGATTTATTTGGTGCGGCGTTTGTAATAGCTGGTTGTAATGATGAATATGGTTTTTCTGAATTTCGTTGTTGGCTAATTTCTCGGGGTGAAGCGGTATTTAAAGCAGCGTTAGAAAACCCCGATAGCCTTGCACAGTGCACACCACTTTATTTTTTAAACGAGCAACCTTACCCGTATTTAGATGAGTATGACCTAATTGCAGGTTTGTTATATGAAGAACGTAATGACGATGAGTTACCCTTTATCCCCTCAGGGCTTGAACAACCTAAAGGTAAGCGCTTTAAAGACAAACCTAAGTTTTTAAAACAAAATTACCCGCAATTATTTGCTAAGTATTGGCAGTAATCGCTCACTTTTGACTATAAATGCATTACTTTGGGTTAGGGGTAATGCATTTTATGTTGCTTAGGTTTTGATACAGCTTGCGCTATCCTTCACATCCTCTTATTTCACTAACTGAACTGTTTTAAAATGTAATCGTATTTGCTGTGAGCTACGTATTTTTAAATACAGTTTAAAGACGTGTTTATGGTATAACGACTTCACATCTTTTATAGTAAATCTCTGTTATAGTTAGAAATAGCTAAGCATAGTCACAGTGCTTGATCATATTTGATACACGAGGATAGAGCCTATAATGAAATTTTTCACACTGGTTTTACTTACCATAAGCCTTTTTAGCTGCTATGCAGTAGCAGGCCCAAGTAATAAAACTCGCTTTATTCCGCTGTTACAAACTAAGCTGGGTAATTACGAAGTGACCTCCAGTAACTCTGGGTTATGTACTAATAGCCGATTACAATTTAATAACCCTGAAGATCCTGAGCAAGGTTTTAGCTTAGGCAAAGAGATTTTGTTTAACTCCTTACACAATGGTACTCGTACCATTGAAAAACCAAATTATTGTTTTATTACCAGCTCGCTAAAATATAAAACAGATGGCCTAGAAAATAGCTTACGCATGAGCCGCTGTGATAATCCTATCCATGAAGGAACGATTAAACAAAGCATTACTTTTTTAACCAGCAATACGCTTAAATACACATTGGACAATCCGAGTGTAGAATGTGAATTTATTAAAGTTGCCGACTAACACTGTATTTTTGGAATATCACGCCAACGAGTCGTGTATTGCGGCGATAAAAAAGCCCTGTTCATATGCCAATGATCATTTAATTGGCTGCTCGCCACGCTAAGCATTCCTTTACCGTATCTATGATTAATAGCATCTAAACAGCTCATTAACTGCGGGTTATCGGTTTGCTTATCAAATAAATGATGTTGTTGAAACTGCTGCGGGCTGAGCTCTAATGCGCCCACACCACATTTATAAAATCGAATTCCCGGTTGATATATTTGCTCAAAACTCTTTGATACCGCATTGGCCATAACGCGAGTATCGTTAGTAGGCGGATCAAATTGATGCATAACTGACTTTTTATAAAAGGCGTGTTCATGTGATGAGCTGGCAGCAAAAATATAAATACGATGAGTGAGCGACTGTTGCGCTCTTAATTTTTGTGCAACTACACTAGCATGATTTATTAGGGCGGTTTTAACTGCATCGGGGTCGCAAAGTCGCTGACCAAAACTACGAGTTGAAAAAATAGCTTGTTTATCTTGGCGTACATCATCCCAGTTTAAACAGGTAATGCCGTTGAGCTCGTTAATTGTGCGCTCAAGCACCACACTAAATTGGCGGCGAATTGTTTTTGGGCTTTGCTCAGCCAGTTGCCACGCGGTATGAATGTCCATGAGAGCCAGCTTTTTAGCTAAACGTTTGCCCACCCCCCAAACATCTTGGCAGTGCATTCGTTGCAAAATAGTGCGGCGACTTACTTCATCGTCAATCACTGCAACACCATTAAAGCCAGTTAGTTTTTTAGCTGCATGGTTAGCGGCTTTGGCTAAGGTCGGTGTTGGCCCAAAGCCAACCCCAACAGGGAGTTTGGTTTCGCGCCATACAGTACGCCTAATTAGTTGCCCATATGCTTGCCAATCGTTAATTAAAGGTTGATAACCATTAAAGTGTAAAAAAGATTCATCGATACTGTAAACATGCTGGGTGTCACAAAAGCGGCCAATTACACTCATCATCCGGTCGCTTAAATTAGCGTATAGTTCATAGTTACTAGAGCGTACAACCACATTGTTTTGTTCTAGTAACTGCTTAACTTTAAAGTAAGGGCCAAATTTAGGAATATTAAGCTTACGCGCAATTGGGCAGACCGCACACACACAACCGTCGTTATTGGTAAGCACCACCACAGGTTTTGAGCGAATAGCCGGATCAAATACTTTTTCTGCACTGGCATAAAAAGCAACGGCATCAACTAAGGCATACATGAAAGTAACTCAGGGCTTTGGCGATGCAGCCTAATAGAGCGAGTTACCACGCCTTCAAGCTGAAACTCATCTGACTCAGTCAATTGCACCGGCTTATAAGCAGAAGAGGCTGATAGCAAGCGTGCATTGGTCTTATCAAGCAGCTTACATACAAATAAACCATTTAAGTTAGCCACAATAACATCGCCATCGTTTGGTATTTCTGCACGGTCAACCAACAGTAAGTCGCCCTCAAAAATACCAATTTCTTGCATAGAGCACCCAGATGCTATCCCAATAAACGTGGCATCAGGGTGCTTTATTAATAACTCATCAAGTGAAACGCCAAGCTCTGTATATTGTGCTGCAGGTGACTCAAATCCGCATACACCGGCTTCTATATAAATGGGAATAACAAACATAACACAACCTAAAACGCATATACTGTATAAGTGTACAGTATATGCGTTTTTATATAAGTTATGCCAAGTAATGGATCTGCGATCAATCCATATTTTTGATCATTTGCTGAGCTGTATCTAAGAAGTCATTGATTTGCTGTGGGTTTAAGTTTTTACACATTTGCGCATTTACATGCTGCTCAGCGTTTAATAATTTGTCGTAAAGCGCGCACCCTTGTGCGGTAAACGACAGAATAAAACAACGCTTGTCATGCTCACTGGCATTTTTATCAATTAAGTTTAGCGCGAGCAGTTCTTTCACTAATCGTGCTATTTGGGCTTTGTCGCGTTGGGTTTGATTCACAATATCGTTAGCAGTGCACTGAGGTGTCGCTGCAATAATATGCAGACAACGCACATGCATCGCGTTTAATCCAAGCTCACCTGCATTAATGGCTTCGCGTATGGTAACGCGATAATTTTGCATTAAAGCAAATAATGTATTGGCCAATGAAGAGTTCATAATAAATCCATAATGGTTGACAAAGTCAATTAAATTGTTATAGTTGATTTTATCAACCAATGGGGCGTTGTGCAATTCATCTTTTTTAATGAGGTAAATTTATATGGGTAAAAAAGTACGCAAAGCAACCGTATTAAGCACAAAGCAAATAACCCCACATCTACAACGCATTATTGTTGGCTCAGATGAGTTTAACGACCTGAGTGCCCAATACATTGGTAACTACGTTAAGGTGCTTATTCCACAAAATGGCCTCGTTGACTTTAATATTAAAACTACGTGTATGCGTTCATACACTATAAGACATGTTGATGAGCACACTGGTGCACTTACCCTCGACTTTGTGATAAATATGCACCAAGGTCCAGCCACTAATTGGGCTAAAGAAGCAAAAGTAGGCGATGAAGTGGGTATAGCAGGGCCAGGCCCTAAAAAGTTGGATAACTATGATCATTCATATTATCTATTACTTGGCGATTTAACTTCGGTTAATGCAATTAAAGGCTACGTGCAACAATTGCCTATAAACGCAAAAATTGACGCGATTATTCATGCACCAACAAAAGATGATGTGATTAGCTTAGACTCCACGCGTGATGTAACTTGGTTAATAACAAATAACCCCGATACAGATATGATAAACGCATTAAAATCGCTACCACTTAGTGAGCAACAACCTATTGTATTTATGGCACTTGAGGCAGGATTAGTCCGTAAAGCAAAAACCGTATTAACTGATGAATTAGCTATACCGCGCAGTCAAATTGTTGCATCGGGCTATTGGAAAAAAGGGCTTGATTCAGAAGCTTATAAACTAAAGCGTCAACACGCTGCGGCTAAAAATAGTTAACTTAATTGTTGTTCAATCACATCGCTATTTAGCTTTTAAAAGGCAAGGCGCCTTGAATTGACTGTCATACACACCCATCTCTTAGCGTAGACTCATTATTTATGGCTAGCGCTATAAATCGCTATTTAATTTGGAGGTGCTACTTTGTTATCAACTATTCCTTTTTCGTTATTAGAACTGGCGCCTATGCCTAAAGGTGCCACTGTGAGTGACACCTTAAATAAAAGTACAGCCTATGCACAAAAAGCTGATGAGCTCGGTTTTAACCGTTTTTGGTTAGCCGAGCATCATAATATGCCTGGGATTGTTTGTGCGGCTACTTCAATTTTGGTGGGGCATATAGCCGGAAACACTAAAAAAATACGCGTAGGGTCGGGTGGAATTATGTTGCCTAATCATGCTCCTTTAGTTGTTGCTGAGCAATTTGGCACCTTAGAAAGTTTATACCCAGGTCGAATTGATTTAGGGTTAGGGCGCGCCCCGGGTAGTGATCCTGTGACAAGTCGTGCATTAAATAACGATATCAGCCGTGCTGAAAACTTTCCTAATGAAGTGAGCGAGTTACAAACATTATTGGGCCCTTATGAGGGAACTAAGCGCGTGCGAGCAATACCTGGTGAAAACACCAATGTGCCCATTTGGCTTTTAGGTTCAAGTTTATTTAGTGCGCAGTTAGCTGCACAAAAAGGATTACCTTATGTATTTGCGGGGCACTTTGCACCGCGTTTTGTGCATGATGCAATAGCCTTGTATAAACGAGAATTTAAACCATCAAATGTATTAGCTAAGCCTTATGTCATGTTGGCATTACCTTTAGTGGCTGCAGATACAGATGAAGAAGCACAGTACTTATCAACTACATCCAAACAGCGAGTGTTATCGTTAATTAGAGGCGACGAGCTGTGGTTAAAACCCCCAGTAGAAACAATGGAAGGTTTGTGGAGCGAACAAGAGCGCGCTCATGTTGAGAGCTTTTTAGGGTTAAGTGTTACCGGTGGGCCAGCCAGTATTAAACACAAGCTAGAAATGATTGTAAATCAATTAGGGGTTGATGAGCTTATATTCACCAACGACTTATTTGATAATGAAAAACGCCATAAAGCGCTTGAAATTTTAATGCAAATAAAACATGGATAAGCAATTGGTTAAGCAAGCGTACACTCAACGCTTGTTATGCTATTAAACAGATTAAAGTTGATTACGTCGGGGCCATTTTACATTATTTTAAAAAGTGGCAATGAAAAAGCTTGTTCTATTTTTTCAATAGAACTGATTTAAACAATCAATTTTAATTATGAATATTGAACGATTATTATAAGGGTATGCAACACAATTCAGCTAAATAAATAGGAAGGTAAAGCGTGAAATCTCAAAATAGTACGACACCCCATTCAGGCAACAACTCAGTGCAGCCAAAAGTAGCGCTGATAGCAGAAGGTGGCGGACAACGAGGGATATTTACCGCGGGTGTACTCGATGCCTGGTTAGAGCAAGAGTATGATCCATTTGACTTATTTATTGGCACATCTGCAGGCTCTCAAAACTTAACGAGCTATTTGGCGCGTCAAAAAGGCTATGCTAAACGCCTGATCAGAGGCCTTTCGCGTCATAAACGTTTTTTTCAATTAGGTCGCGGCTTAATGGGTAAACATATTGTTGACCTAGATTGGTACTTTGATAAAACCACCGAAGTAAACAGAGCGCTTGATTTTAAAACTGCAAAAGCCAGTTTAGGCGACCGTGAGCTATTAATTACTGCAACCAATGCCCGTGATCGCAAACCTTATTTTTTATCCCCAACAGGGGAAGGCCAACAATGGCGAGAGCTATTAAAAGCGTCAAGTGCACTGCCATTTTTATATAAGCAAGGTGTAAAATTGACGCCGTGGTTAAATGCATTAGCCGCAAATGAATTAGGTAAGACCGAGATACAGTCAGAGTCTGATTTTTACTTAGACGGTGGCCTTGCCGCACCGCTTCCTGTACGCGAAGCCTATAATCGTGGCGCACGCAAAATTGTGGTTATACGCACCGTTGATGAAGCCTTTCAGGCTCAATCAGCATGGATAAGTAAATTAAAATCATTTGTTGAAGTATCTGGCTATTGCCCAAAAACAATAGACTACTTATTACAACATGAGCAAGCCTACGAAGATGAGTTAGCATTTATTGCTAACCCACCAAAAGATGTAGAAATAATCCAAATTTTTGCAAATCAAAAGTTGTATAGTAAGTTATTAGGCAGCTCAAATGATGACTTACGATTTGACTATAAACTTGGTTTAGCAGCAGGCCATAACTACTTAAAAAACCATCACCCAGATCAGGATGATTATAAACACAGCTACATAGCGTAGCTGTGTGTTTATTATCAGCAAGATAATAAATCAGCATTTACTGTGTTCTCATGGCAGTCATTTAGCCGTGAGAAATATTCGGTTTTTTACCTCGAAAATAATGCGCTAACGGTTATTAAAGCACGCGACTAATTCCTTTCTAAAACATTCTTTTTACATCAGCAATTACACTGCAATATAAGTCAGTTTGCTGGGTGAATTTTTATTCATTAATAAAGAAAAATAATTCACATCTAATTGGCTTTATTATAAAGTAGCTAAGTCTCTACTAAACTTAAACACTCACGTCGCTAAATTAATACCGTGGCAAATAATAATAAAAAGGAAGCCTGATGTTCGACACGCTGATCAAAAGTGTAAATAGCCTTTTATGGGGCGAAGGCCAAGTACTCATTTACATTTTACTTTTTGCTGGTATTTGGTTTTCGGTGCGTTTAAAAGCCATTCAAATACTTAAATTTAAACATATGTTTAGTTTACTAAAAGGCAGCAGCAAATGTAAAAAAGGCGACATATCATCATTTCAAGCGCTGTGTACTGGTTTATGTGCGCGGGTAGGCACGGGTAACTTAGCAGGTGTTGCCGTTGCTATATCATTGGGTGGCAGTGGTGCCATTTTTTGGATGTGGGTTATTGCCATATTAGGCATGGCCACAGGCTTTGCCGAAAGTGTATTAGGTCAAGTATATAAAGTGCGCGACAGCCAAGGAGAGTTTAGAGGCGGCCCTGCGTATTATATTCAACAAGGGTTAGGTAATCGAGCCTTTGCTATTACCTTTGCACTGTGCTTATTTTTAGGTTACGGCTTTACCTTTAGCGCCATGCAAACCAACACCATTACCGATGCACTTAATTTTGCCTTCGAAATTCCAACCTTTTACTCTGGATTAGTGATCACTGTGTTAGCCGGCTCTATTATTGTGGGTGGTTTTAAAGCAATCGCCCGCTTTGCTGAGCGCGTAGTACCGGTAATGGGCATAGTGTTTGTGCTTGTTGCAGTTATTATTACCTTAATAAACTTCACCCAAGTGCCTGCTATGCTTAAAGATATATTTTTATCAGCATTTGGGCTGCAAGAAGCAGGTGCAGGCGCGATGGGCGCAGCAATAAAAAATGGTATTCAACGTGGCCTTTATTCAAACGAAGCGGGCGCGGGCAGTGTGCCACATGCTTCAGCCAGTGCAAGCCCACTGCCTAATCATCCGGTAACACAGGGCTACATTCAAATGTTAGGGGTGTTTTTCGACACCATAGTATTGTGTAGCTGTACTGCGGTTATTATTTTACTTGCCGACATAGACATAAGCGGCGAAATGGAAGGTATACGTTTAACGCAAAGCGCCATGACCGCACATTTAGCACAAGGGGGTGTGTACTTTGTAGCAGCCGCTATTACCTTGTTTGCCTTTACGTCTGTAGTAGCCAACTATGCTTACGCAGAAAGTAACTTGCACTTATTTAAACTCGATAACAAAATGGGCCGTGGTATTTATACTTTGCTTTATTTATCAATGATGTTGTGGGGCGCGTCGGCCACATTAAAGCAAGTATGGGATTTAGCCGATATTGCTTTAGGTTTAATGACAGTGGTTAACGTTATCGCTATTATATTGCTAACCCCAACAATATTAGCGGTTACTCGCGATTATCATACACAACGCGAAAAAGGCTTAGAGCCCGAATTTAAAGTAAATGATGTAAAAGTACAGGGTAAATGCGAAACCGGCATTTGGGACTAGTTAACGTATATTAAGTCACTTTTAGCATTAATAAACGGTTTTATGGCAGCATAAAACCGTTTTTATTTTTGCATAACTATTCTATTTTTAGCCTGGTTATATACAAAGTAATTAACAAGTATATGCCATTAAATAGAAATAAGCAGCACAATTAACCACAGATTTTATAGGCTAAATTTTTAGATGATCAACATTTACGCAGGTAAAACTGCTGCAAAAATAATAAACGAACAGGGGCTTAAACCCGAATTATTCAGCTCATTTTTAGGTGCCAGCGGCGGGCCAAAATGGTTTACCTTGTTTGGTTTAGACAAATATATATTTGGTGAGTTTTTTAAAAACCATAAACAACCGCTTAACTTAATTGGCTCATCGGCCGGGGCATTTCGCTCAGCGTGTTTTGCGCAAAATGATCCGGTTGCAGCAATTGAGCGCTTAGCAACATCGTATTCGCAAACCAGATACTCTAGTAATAAACCAACACCAGCTGAAATTACCACTAAAGCCCGCGCACTGCTTGAAGATGTGTTTGGTGATAACGGCGTGGCTGAAATTATAAATAACCCCGTATTTAAAGCACATTTTATAGTGGCAAAATCGAATGGATTTATAGCCAGTGAAAATAAATTATTACAGCTTATGGGTTTATCAAAAAGTTATATGCTTAATCGAGTAAACCGAAAATATTTAGGATCGCAATATGAGCGTTTTATATTTGGCCCAGCAACAAGCGACTTATCAATTACCGACAGCTATAATTTTAAAACACAAAAAATAGCGCTTACCCAAAATAATTTAAAAGAGGCATTACTTGCATCGGGTTCAATACCTTTAGTTATGCAAGGCATTAAAAATATTGCCGGAACACCCGCGGGTATTTATCGCGATGGTGGCATTATTGATTACCACTTTGATTTAAAAATTAATAACCCAGGACTCATTTTATATCCGCACTTTAATAGCGACCCAAAAGCAGGGTGGTTTGATAAAAATTTAAAACGTAAAGTATCACCACTTAATTACGATAACGTGGTGATGATCACGCCATCAAAAGAATTTATAGCAGGCTTACCTTACGGAAAAATTCCAGATAGAAATGATTTTACCGATCTAGATGCCGACACACGCATTAAATATTGGAATACAGTATTTAGTGAAACAGAAAGATTAGCAGAGGCGTTTGATGAGAAGTTATATAATAATTTTAAAATAATACCAATTGAATAAATTGCCAATTTTGCTGATGCAATGAAGCATTTATTGTTATATAAAAGGGCTAGTTTACATCGCGATTATATAGTGATGAAAATTAGCCCTATGGTTGGTTTTGATTGCTGTGTATTTAAATAAAATCACGGAATCGATGGGTTATTGGGATATTTCCTCTATATATTCTTGAAGCCTGGCTTGCGCATTTTCTTCACCAAATAGAATATGACATACCTCTTGTAGCCCCGGATCAGAGAGGATATCTTCTTTACGTACAACCAGTGATATTTTAGAGCGGCGACGTAAAAAATCACTTAGTTTAGTTACCATTTCTCGTTCGGCAGCATGTTCAATTTCAACACGTAAATACTCTGAATTTTTAATTAGAAGCTCAGCTTTTTCAGGAACTTCTCGAATTTTTTCTAACATGTTAATTGCATTTCTTCCGTAACGTCTCCAAAAGCGTTTGCTGAGTACTTCAGTAGATGTTTTGGGAGTTAAGCCGTCTAAATTCATTAGCTTAGCACGATGCATAAATTCATTTTTGACAGTATCGTCAGGCTCGCCGTACCATTTGTAATCCTCGTAAGGAAGGTTAATACCAAGCTTTTTGATTAACTCAGCAACTTCATCACCGACATTGATACAATCAGTTAATTTCCCACCAAATATAGAAAGGTATTTTTTCTCATAGTTAGTGTCGATTGCGTGTTTGCGCGATAATTGCACCCAGTCAGCCTTACCATTACCATCTTTTTTAATTGCTAATGGCCTTACACCACATCGTTCAGCTATTATATCGTCTTTTGTGAGCTGTTTATCCAGTTCTAGTAACTTGTTCGCATTATCTAACACAAACTTTCTATCTTCATCAGTAACATGCGAATGTGGGCTTTCAACTTGTGTATCAGTTGTACCAATACAAGTTTTAGGTCCCATAGGGATCACGAAGAATAGTCTGCCATCGTCAGCAAAAAATGTAAGTACTTTATTACTGCTAGTAATTTTATCAACAATAAGGTGAATACCTTTTGAAAATAAATGGTGATGTGCTGTAGTTTGACTGTTAGTAATATTAATAGGATCAACAAAAGGGCCTGCGGCGTTTATAATTACTTTAGAACGTATCGAAAATTGTTCTTTCGTTATTTCGTCCATTGCATTTGTTGTCCAAATATCATCTGTACGGTTTGAGCCTTGTGCACTTACATAGTTAGCACCGATACAGCCATGGCTCATACTAGAGCGAATAAAGTTAAAAACAAACCGGGCATCGTTGTCTAATAAAAAGCTGTCTGAATACTCAAAACCGGCTTCTACATTTGTAGTGTTGACGACTGGCTCTAATGATTTAATTTTTTTTGCATTAAGGTAGCGAGGCGATTGTGTAAAAAATCGGCCCATAAACCAATAGACGATTGTTCCTAAATAGACAAAGAAAGCTGGGAATCTAAAGCCTTTTTGAATACTGGTAAAAAAACGAATTTCTTTAACTGTCGATGGGTAGCTGCGCATTAAATGGTTTCTACTTTTACATAGTTTATTTACCAAGTTATATTCATGGCTTTCTAAATACTTTATGCCGCCCCAGGCCAAGTTAGATGAGTTTGAACTAGTGAAACCAGCGAAATCTCCTTTATCGATTAATGCAACTTTGGCGCCTTTTGCAGCTAATGCTGCAGCTGATACTGCACCATTAATACCCCCTCCAATTATCAATACATCGAATATATCTTGAGGAAGTTTTTTTATATTATTCTTTCTCAGTTGGCTCATTTTTTGGATTACCTATTATTAATTACTAGCCTTTTATATCTACTTGGTTAGGTTATTTTCGTACAAGCTAGAGCTATAAAAGATTACGTATAAAGTTTTTATGCTTATGAAAGTTGGATTACTTATAATTTATATATTGAAGCTTCATAAATGGCTTCTATAGAATTATTTAATTTTTCATCAAACTTTTTATCAGACATGTCATGATGTAGGCCAATCAATAATGCTCTTGAAAAACTAGCAATAATACCAGTATTTCTTTTTAGCTTTTCATTGGCTTGTGTAATAGAGTAACCACCAGATAGAGCAACTAATTTTAAAACTTTTGGGTGTGTTGCAAGATCTTTATATAAATTAGGCACTTCAGGTAACGTGAGTTTTAATATTACTTGCTGTCCATCTTCAAGGTTATTCAGCTCTTCAATAATTACATCATGCAACATGAGTTCTGCAGATTGCTTTTCTTCGCAATAAATATCAACTTCAGGCTCAATAATAGGCATTAGCCCTGAATTTATTACCTCTTTTGCAATTTCAAATTGCTGTTTAACAACATTTTGGATACCAATACGACTAGCTTGTTTTATAACAGACCGCATTTTTGTGCCAAAAACAAAATTAGTATCAACCGTTAGTATTGAACCAAGGTTTTTAATGGGTTTCATTAACTGTACACCGTCAGATTCAGGCATTAAACCTTCATCTATTTTTAAAAATGGTACAATTTCTTTATGTTTCCACAAATATTCAGCTGTTGGAATATTTTCAATGTAACGATTTAAAGTATCTTTAAATAGAATTGCGCCCAATATTTTTTGTGAATTAAATGGACTACTTGAAATTATTCGTGCTCGCATAGAATGTATATATTTAAACATCTCCTCATCAGATGAAATCTCACTAGATGAGATACCATACTGCTCTAAAGCTTTTGGTGAACTCCCACCACTTTGATCTAGTGCAGCTATAAAGCCTTGACTATTTTTTATTTTTTCTAGCATGTTAAGTCTTATTGACATGATTTTAACCTTTAAATAATTGAAAGCAGATATGTTTCTTAACAAAAGTAAAGTTAGATACAATTTCTATATAAATACAGATGTCACTCTTAAAGTAATAATGTATGTTTTTTATTTTCCTAAAGCATACTTTTCTATAAGTAGAACTTCATTCTTAGAACCAATAAATACAGGGATCCGTTGATGTATACTTGAAGGCACAGTGTCTAAAATAGAAGTAGTCCCATTACTTGCTAAACCATTTGCTTGCTCTACTAAAAATGCAATTGGGTTTGCTTCATAAAGTAATCTTAATTTACCGTATTTAAAGTTTTTTCTTCAGGGTACCCAAATATACCTCCCTTACATAGAATTCTATGCATATCACCTACCATGGCTCCCAACCATCTCATATTAAAGTTTTTCTTTCGGATACCATCGGTACCAAGCTGTAAATCAACAATATATTTTTGTACATTTTCAGGCCACTTAAATTGGTTTGATAAATTAAATGAAAATTCATTCGTATCTTCTGGAATGTTTAAATTAGGATGTGTGAGCATAAAGTTATTATTTGAGGGATCTAATGTATAAATATGTGTTCCTGAACCTGTTGATAAGGCAAGCATAAGCGATGGGCCATATAGAACATAGCCTGCAGCGATAATTGATCTTCCTGTAGAAAAAAAGTCTTCTTCACTAACTTCTGTTTGGGCAGGAGAAGCTGAAGATATAGAAAAAATAGTACCTAATGAACCATTTACATCAGTATTAGATGAACCATCTAATGGGTCGAAACAAATAAGGTATTTGCCAAAACTATTACATAATATAATGTCTTCTACTTCTTCAGATGCGACAGCTCTAACCTGCTTATTCTTTTTTAGAGATTCAATCAAAATATTATTAGCGATAACATCTAACTTCTTTTGTACCTCTCCTTGTACATTGTGATCAGGCAATGAGCCAAGCACATCAGATAATGCACCATGATTAATACGAGTAGCTATTTCTGTGCATGCACCAACTATGCTTTGGATCAGCAGTGTGAGTGTTTTTGGAACGTTATCCTGCTCTAATTGTGTATATAGGTTTTTCATTGGTGCCTTATCGATAACATTAATACTAAAGAGTAATACATGGTTTTAATTTGCTTTTATGTTCATTTTTAAAAGTATCACTTATTTGCGAACATTTGCAAACATTAAAGTACATAAAAGAAAATAAATTCTGGTATACAGGAGTGAAATAGAGGAGGGAATTACAAAGTTATATATTAATTTAACCAATTTATTATTTAATTATTAAGTACATTAACAACGAAATTCATGGTATCTACTTGAAATTATTTGAATTGTTCTGTATGTATTAGATGGTTTAGATTGACTACTATCGTGCTATATGAAGCTTAACGTCATGTTCGGAAAGTAAGGTTAGAATACTCTTAGGTGGTTTAGCATCAGTAATAAAGTCATCTGCTTGACTAATGTTACCTAAACGAACCATAGCGCACCTACCAAATTTTGAATTATCAGCGGCGAGTAAAACTTTACGTGAATTTTTGATGATTGCTTGAGCAACACGAACTTCACGATAATCGAAATCAAGTAGAGAACCATTTTCTTCTATCCCACTTATGCCGATAATGCCGAAGTCCATACGAAACTGATTGATAAAATCTTCAGTTGTTTCACCAATAATACCACCATCTCTATGTCTAACTTCTCCTCCTGCTATAAGAACTGAAAAATCCTTTTTAACGCCTAATATAGCAGCAACATTTAAATTGTTAGTTACAACTTTAAGGTTTTCATGCGATAGAAGTGCTTTAGCTATAGTCTCAGTCGTTGTTCCTATATTTATAAATAAAGAAGAACCATTTGGTATCATACTAACTAAATT